>JALOBF010000049.1 GCA_023228385.1 Bacilli bacterium | reverse complement strand
TAAAAGACTCATGATTTTTTGACTTTCGTTATTGAAGAGTGAGGCGATAATCCCCCCTAACCCCGTTCCGATAAACCCGGCACAAAAAGTTGATATTAAAAGTTCTGTCATATTATCCTCTTTTCAAATTAATAATTAAGAAACATACTAAAAGCAACACCGGTTTTCGGTGTCGCCTGGTTTAATGCTAGTTTATATGTTTTTTGCCTTTCTATTCGTATTTTACATAAAATACCGAGTTGTTTAAGATTGGTTCATTGCCATAAGATATGCGGTAATGACTATCATAATAAAGACCGATATAAGTATATTCTCCGATCGGTGGGACATCTTTAAGGCTGATGGTCTGCCCTTTATCAATAAAAACCATCTTAAACTGATCAGCAATAATAAAAACCACCGAAAACACATTTAGTTTACAATTAATATATAGAATTGTATCTTTTTTAATCGGCTCATTATAGGGCTGATTAAAATCTTCATCATAATAAATCGCTATCGACGTATATTTTTCATTTTCGGGAATGTCGACCGCCGATAAGGTGTGATTTAGGGGCACACTGATTACTTTATAATCATCACCGATAATTAAAGTGACTTTCGCTTCCTTTTTCAATTCCGAATCGCCATAATAATAACTTTCTTTTTGGGAAGTACTTTTATTTATGACCGAAATTGTAAGTTTTTCAATACCAACAATATCGACTTTATTAACTTTAATAACAAAAAGATAATATTTTTGGGCTGCCTGAGCCTCACCGGTTCGAAAAGATAAATTAACATCTAAAACGGTACCCGCTTTTCTTACTTGGTTTACTTTAAATTCGGTTTCATCCGGAGCAGCTAAACAATAAACCATAATTACGGCTTTATCTTGAAAATAGGCGGGATTAAAATCAGCCCTGAAAACAAGCGAAGCCCCATCTAAAGGATAACGGTTAAAGTGATTATCTATTTGACTTAACTCCGTTATTAAATCAATACCGGTATAGCCGCAATTAGTTAAGTTTTCGTTTTCGCCCAAAGCAAAACTAATCGGAAAAAAGGGTTCCGGTATTTTATCTTCGGTTTTCGCATAAAAAGTCGTATTGTTTTTTATCGCCTCACCCTGATATTTATGCTTATATTCTTGATCGTAATAGATGCCTACAACTGATTTATCATCGCCAACCGGAATATCTTCGTTTTTAATCGCATCAAATTTATTAATCATAATTTGTTTGCCAATACCGTCAATAAAAACCATAACTATTATTTTGACTTCTTTGCCGGTATTCGTTGTATCATCATAATACGGTAACCCCGAATCATTTTTTGAATTGGGACTATAGTTATATAACAAAAGAATAAATGTCAGCAGAGCTAGAAAAAACATAATAACACGTCTCATTAGTCTGCCTCCTAGAATATAAAGTAATAAATTACTTTATTTAATATTTAGGTTTTTATTTAGAACCCATAAACTAAATTTGATATATAAAAAACAAAATGACTAACATTACCGTCTTAAGATTAAACTCTTAAAAAAAGATAAAAAACCGAGGAGATGGGCATGAAATAATTAAATATTCTTTCTAATCTCAATTCCGTACTCTTTTTTTATAAACTTCTTTAAGTCGTTCTTATTTTTTAAATGATGCTTTTTCTCAATATGGTTAAAAAATCCGGTTAAGGTTGTCGGCTTTTGGGATATTCGAAACAAATCACCTTTAGTCGTTTTCTTAATGCCGGGAACATTACGAATAAAATTAATTATCAATTCCGGCGCCAAATTCATCTTTTCAATTTTTTCTAATGCCGGATCGTTAAGATAATACTTATCATTCAATAGACTTTGATAAGAAAAATATACTTCTTCAGGTAAATATCGAGATAAAGCCGCGACATAATTTCTAACATCTTTTGCGGTAATACCCTTTTTTTCTAAACTGCGGATATTAATTAATTTATCGTTAACCAAAAAAGCAAGATAATCTTCGCGTAATGTTTCAATAAATAAGATTAAAGTTGTTTCCCGCATTTGATGGTCCTTGGCGGTAATTTTATACTCATCTTCAGCCAATACCTGAGAAAAGAAAACTTCTTTTAAAGATTCATAATTTTGTTTTATAATATAATTTACATCATGCGTTTTATAACCCAAATCATTAAGCCACAAATTGGAAAAGTATTGATATTCTTCTTTATCAATCCCGTGTTTTTTTAGAATCATCGCCAATTCGTTTAATTCATAAAAATTATCGGTAAGAATTCCTTTGATTTTTTCTTTTATTGTCATTGATAAATGCGGTTTTTCATGATACAGAACCCTTAACGATATATAATCACCAAGATTGCTGTTAATAACGTTGATTAGGGTTCCGGGATGATAGCCATAATCTTCGATTAGTTCGCCGACAAAGCAGTCAAGCGCGACCGGAGCGGTTAAGGCTTGCCATTTTTCTATAATCACATCGTCAAATGCTTTACCCTTTAAGGCAATCATCGGTTGGCGCCGAAAATCTATCCGATTCCTAAACTCCTTTTGTTTTGCATATAACCGCCGTAAAAGAAAATGCAGTTCATAACCGTCGCGGATATCAATTTTTTGTAACATCGTTTTATATTTATTATAAAAATAACGGCAAGAATAAACGGAATCAACATCGTAGAGGATCTGTTTTAACTGTTGATAAACTTCCGGGGTAATTTGTTGATAATTATAATAGCGGACATTTTGTAAGCCTTGAATTGTATTGGTGACAATATCGATATACTTATCATAATAATAATCAAGATTATTATCCTCGGCCACTTTATTAGCGATTTTAATTATTTCTGATTTATGAATGCCTTCGGCCGGAACAAAGTGTTTAATAACATACTCAAGAAAATGACGCTTAGTCATTTTTTTTACGCTTTTACCATAAATGCGAATCCTCGGTTTAAAGGCTGTCGGTAATGATGATTTAAAATCTTCGATATTAAAAGGAGCAACTACTCCATTACTGATTAACTCGCGGATATAATCTTCCGGAAAAACATATGTTTTAAAAGATGAATGTTTTTTTCCCAAATACTTAACCACATTATAGGAGAAATCATCAAGTTTAAATAATTTTTTAAAAACATCGGGATGCCAATAATACTTATTATATTCATTTATAAATCCCTCTTCATAGAAGAAAAAAAACTGTTGCATCCGATCACGGACAATTTGTCGGATTCTTTCTCGGGTTTTATTGTAATTGTCGGCAATTAACTGTAAAGTTTGACCTTGAAAACGAGCTAAAAAAATCGCTTCGGTTTCTTCTTTCAAATTGGCTTTTTCGATTTTTTCCAGTAAATATGGTAAGCGTAGATAATTATCTTCGAAAATTAAATCAGTTCGGCCATAAACCTTTCGCTTAAAATCTTCCAGATTAAAAATAATGCCCGGCGATTTAATTAACGATTGAATATCATGTAAATAAATTTTGCTGTGATGGTTTTCAATCAGTTCAGTCTTAAAATAAAAGAAATCATTTTTTGGTTTTTTTATAAAATATTTCCCAAATTCAGTAATCACCACATTTAATGTTTTATAATTAAAATATTCCGCCAATTCTCCGCTGAGATAACTTTTTCGAATAAGACCTAAATTATAAAGACCCAAATTACGCAGACTGTTAATCGCACCTTGAGAAAAACCCATTTGTTCAACGGTTAAATCATCATAAATATGTAAATACTGAAATACCGGAATTCTCTCTTCTAAATCTTCCTCTTTTACAATATTCCGTACTTTTTCCATTACCTCGGCAATTGATTTGGAACCGAGGTTTTCTATATTGTATATTTTAATTTCTTCAATATATTTTAATAATTTCGAGATTGTATTAATGTCACAGCGCTCGAGAGCATTAGCGGCCCGTGTTGAAAAATTTAAAGCAGCAAGTGAATATTTATCATCGAGATATCGATATGGATAATCGATGGTGCCGGTTTCCAATTCACTGATTAATTCGCGATATTTATACTGAGTTAAAATAGAATCCAATATTTTTGCTTCGCTATCTGTAAGTTGCAATGCTTCCGGCTTAATTTTCACTAAATCAAAAACCTGATAAATATTTTGTTGTTCGATTTTTTTTATTATCGAAATCGGCAATCTTAAAATTCTGATTGATTTATTCATTAAATTCACCTCTTATTAAACAATTAAATTATATCATATATAAGCCTAAATAATCAATGAAAAACATAAATTATTCTAAGTTGCGAGGGTCAATGCATAATTCTTTAATGAAATCACTGACATTTTCACCGATTTCTGTGGCTAACTTTACTAAGTCCGAGGTCAGGAAGGCAGCTTGTTTCATCGCAATATCAGCCTTTTCCACAAAATCTTCGGGAATGGTTGTTTTTGGATTAAATCCAAAGAGTTCATACACCATTTTGCTGATATAAGTAAAAGTTGAGTTTAAACGGTTATTATTAAATATTTGTTGATAATGGGGCCGAATATATTCCGATATGACGCCTTTATGATGTAAGAGCAACCAAATTTCAAAACAAGGACTCGTAACAATCATTTTAACCGAAGTCATTTTGACTTTATTAATAAAATCAAGGTAGCTGTTAGTCGGGTCGGAAAAACCCTTATAACTGTCTCGATCAAACACCATACAATAAACGGCGTTTTCTTGATTGTTTATTTTTCGACAGTTATTCAAAAAAGTAAAAAGTTGACGGGGCGTATTCCGCCCCCGGTCATTACTCGTTCGGTCCAAATAAATTATTTTAATATTGTTTCTTACTCTTTTTTCCGCAAGATAACGGTCAAGATAATGAAAATAAAGCGGTTCGGTTTTAGTTCCTTCCATAATAATATAGTAAGTTCTAAACGGTTCAACTTGATGAACCCGCCGATCGCGATAACGGTTGTATAACGATATTCTCTCCCTAATCGCCATAATCAGTCTTGATCCTTATCTAAAATAGGAATTGCCCCAAAATCCCCCCGCAAATATGCTTTTCCCGGTTTCTGATATTTTTCCTTAAAAATATCCAGCGAAAATAAGCGTGAAGCATTGTCTTCCCCCTTTTCAACAAACCATATCTCATCGCGGCGGAAATAATCATCCGTTAATAAACCGGCATTATGGGTTGTAAAAACTAATTGAACCGGAACCCGATTTAACTGTCGATTAAAAAGTTCGATAAATTTTTGACTTAACAGTGGGTGAATACTGCGATCGATTTCATCGAAGAGATATACACCATATTCATTCGGGCTGATTATTACACCGGTATAATCAAACAAGCGTTTGGTTCCGTCCGACTCCTCGTTAAAACGGAATAGAAAATCGGAATTATGATGCTTAAGCAATAACTCATAAGCCGTCTTCGCCATATCGTCAACGATATATATTCCCATATTAAAGCGAACCATATACTTTTTCCCCAACCGGGGGATATTAGAAGGCAATATTTCAAAGGGAATTTCTTTTAATACAATATCGGTAATTCCGGTATCAAATTTTCCGAAAACCGAAAAGAAAACATCTTTATCTTCGGGAAAACAATACGATAATAAGGTATAAGGTTGATTATGCAAACTTATTCTAAGTTTATCGTTAAACCATGAAAAAACCGATTTCAATACAGTTAATACACCGTCCGAATTTATCCGCCGCAGAACCGCGCCTAAAAACAGGAGATTATCATTTTGAACATCATCGATTTGACCGTGAGGGTAGCTTTTCAACTCCGCGGCCGGACCCCAATCAAAAATGCCGGCCTGAGGGTGCCGTCTAAAAATAAGTTCTTCCCGATCGTTCACCGGTGAAAGTTCGTATAACCATTCACCGCTAATACTAACTTTATCAAGACAAACCTCAAAACCGTAAGTAAAAACTTTTCCCTCGATATAAAAAGTATATTCAAAAAGCGAAGAACGCTCACGGTTGGCAAGAGCGGTTTTGGCATAATACTCACGGTAGTTTTCATCCAGGCCGTTGATGATTATATCGCGGCCGACACTGACAGCCTTAATTAAATTGCTTTTGCCCGACGAGTTGGCTCCGTAAATAATCGCTGTCTTTAAAAGGGCAAAATCCCCCAATTGTAACCGATGGTTATGATAATCATCTTCAAGACTCGGAATCATTAAAAGAGTTTGTTGATGGGCAAACGACAGAAAATTATCGATTGTAAAAGCGATGAGCATTATATCACCTCAATTTATATTTAAAATAAAATCAGTATTTGGGACGGGCAATATTAATTATATTTTCAATACGGCGCAAAACATCATAATAAACAGTTGTATAATTTTTGAATTTTTCAAAATCAAGTCGCCTTTCTATTTTATATTTGGTTTTAAGGTTGGCAAAAAAAGCAACTTTACCGGGGTGATAAGCAATCCCGCACTTTGTTCCGCCCGGATATATTCTTTTTAATTTTCGGAAATAATTCTTCTCTTCCTTATAGTTGCCGCGGAGTGTCTCTTCTTTATAAAGATATAAGAAACAATCGCTATCGGAGGCGGTTGGTTGATATTTATAATGACGAAGCCAATATTCTCTTCTGTCTCTAATCTGAATCATACTTTGATTTGAATAAGGTAAAATAATTAAATCACCGTTCAATATTTCTGTGCTTGAATTTCCGTTAGAACGCATTACCTTCTGCAAAATATATGTTCCGAAAATATCGTTTATATTAAAACGAAATGAGAAATATTCCGTTATTCTGTCATGGCGATTAACAATATTGGTTTTTATCATTATTTCTTTTACCGGATGCCCAAGCGGTTCAATCCAATATCCGCTTTCGTTCGTGAGTATTTTCGCAATCAATTTAAACATTTTCGTTTTTAAAAATACAGTTCTTTTATTAATCACTGCTACATAATAAAATAATACCCCGATACCGACAGTGCCGCAAGCAATGGTTACTCCGATAAATATCTTTTGTATTACCGGGGTTTGATCGGTGTCGGGTGCTTTTAAAAAGACAATCAAAACCCCGATCCAAATCAGCCAAAATAACAGCGCAATAAATAAAAATATATAGCGAAAGCGAATTTTGTTATAATCTTTCGCTAATTGGTTAATTTCACGTTTATAAAAATCCAAATTCATCATAAGCCTCCTAAATCTTTGAAAATCAAAACGCCATGCCTTTTTAATTTAAAATTAGCAAAAAAATACTTTTAAACTTTTAATTTCAATTATCACAATGCCGATTATCGGTGCTATAAAAAAAAATTTCATTAGCCGCTGATTCTTCTGAAAATCAAGGAAAAAGAAAACGGCTTTACCGATAACGAAATTCAAATTTATTTTAAGATCAGCGATTAATGTCGTTTTTCATATGAATCCAAACACATTATTTTACTTTCCAATAATTAATCAAAATTATAATATAAAAGATGACGGCAAAAGCATAAATCAAACCATAAATCGTAAGATTCATAAACTGTTTGGTTAATTTCGGCGAAAAAAACGATTGTTTTTCTAAGATTCCCTTTTGTATAAAATCTGCCCCTAATAGTTTTTTCAAACGAATCCATCCGATAATAAATGCCATATATATAATGGCGGCAATAATAACCGCCGTTATTACCGTTTTAAAGTCACCGGTCAGAAGGAGTGAGCGGCTCGATAATACCGAAAATAAGACCGATGTAAAACCGATTAAAGACAGCCAATAGCCATCAACAAAAATTTTTAATTTACGGGCAAGTGAACGCTTCGCGGCGGTAATGCCTAGATATTGTATTAACACAAAAATTAAACCGCCGCTTAACACCAAAGCATTAAGTATAATCAGTAGCATATAGCCCCCTTATTAATAAAATATTTCCAGTTGATTCCCCATAAGGTGATATTCAACTTTAAATTTCATACAAACCGCCTTTAACCCCAGCATCGGTTCGGCGGTTACCAACTGATGCCTTCTAAACATTAAAATTGTCCTATTCGCTTCAGCAATTGGAACAATATTAAAAATATCGGCAATATTTTTAATTGAAAAATAAATATCGTTGCTTTTTATTTGAGGAATACTGTCAAAAACAATAATCCTGTCATCCAAAAAACCATGCATCACTCGAAGGTCAGCCGTAAAGCGATGCTTGCTTTTCCGACTTGGCCAATAGTGTTGTAAAAAAGTCCGAAAGATATTTTCCTGAATATCATACATTAACTTCCCGCGTCGGTATTGACCGCCGTTAGTAATAAAACAGATGCCTAGTTTTTCTTCGCGATTAATAAATAAATAACTGATAACCCCGTAGGCCGATCCGGTATGTCCCTTAAAGGTTCGACCGGCGAAATCCATTATTTTTAATTGCAATCCTTTTGCTTTATACGAATTGTGTTGACCGAACCAATGCAGTTGAAGCATCAAGTCGACCGTTTCTTTTTCCAAGATACGGACGCCGCCCCAAACACCATCGTTTATTAACAGCCGAGCTATTTTCGATAAGTCGCGCATACTGATAAATAATCCGCCGGCCGGACCCCGATAATTTTCTTTCAAAGGAAAACGCGGATATACCGATTTAATAAAACTCTGTCCGGTGCGGGCAAGGCGATATCTGCCGTCTTTAGCGGTATAATAAAGATCGGCAATTGCTGCTTTATTTCTAATTTCACTGGCACGAAATGAGGCATCGACGCCAAGCGGAATCAAGATCTTTTGGGCGGCATAATCGGTAAAATACATTCCGGTTACCGCCTCAACAATACAAGCGAGAATCCCGCAACCGAAATTGGAATAAATAAACCGGCAGCCCGGAGCGGCATCGGACCAAGTCAGGTCGGTATAATACTTCCCGGAACCGGGAACAAGCAACTGCTCTAAAGTTACCGGGAGCGTTTTTCCGTTTACACCGTTATAACCGGCAATAATACCGTCATAAAGCGGATTCTCATCATCATAGCCGTCGGTAATGCTTGAGGTTTGAGTCATTAACATTTTTATAGTAATTTTATCGTTAGGAAAGCGGGGATTTCTTATCTTAAAACCAAGAATTTCTCCGATATCATCATCCAGCGAAATTAAATCCTTCTCCGCTAGTTGCAGAACCGCCATTGCCACCACGATTTTGGAAATTGAAGCAATCCGAAAAACCGTATCCAGCATCACCTTCCTATTATCTTCAAGCGAAGCGTTACCGTAAGCCAAATCAAGTTGATAACAATCACCGGCCATCACTGAAACCTGAGCACCCACCAAGTGTCCGTTATTACAATATTTAAAAAAATCAATTACAAACGACATATTCTTCTCCTTATATTTTCTGCTAAACTATGAATAAATTTAAGATTTCCGCAATAACAAAATTAAGCAGGAAAAAAGCAGCGATTATATACAAAACAATACTTACTTCCGACTTCTTCCCGGCAAAAACACTCATAATAACATAGATTAAAATACCGAAACCTAAACCATCGGATAAAGAATAGGTCAAAATCATAAAAATAATCATTGCAAAGGTCGTAAATGTTACGGTCCGGTCATGCCAATTTATATATTTCAGATTATAAAACAACATTGCTCCGACCGCAACCAAGGCCAGAGAAGTTACCGGTGTGTAAAACGCATCATTAACCGGTATGGCAGAAAAAACAGAAAACAAG
>JALOBF010000048.1 GCA_023228385.1 Bacilli bacterium | reverse complement strand
TATCAATTTCATAATGATAATTGTAACCTTTATTTCTTTCAAGGCAAATTATGAATTTCTGTTTTTTGTCTGCTTTGCTGACTTTTTGCTTGTACTCCCGAAGTCTTAATATCATCGGGGAAAAACCCGGATCGAGCGCTGGAACAAACTTCATCTTTTACACCTCATCTCTATTATTAGTTGATTTGTTTGATAACTACATAAAATTCGTTTCCGGTATCCGTTTTAACCAAAACACGATCACCCAATTTATGATTTAAAATAGCCGCACCCAGTGGAGATTCATTCGATATTTTCCCGGCAAGCGGATCGGATTCCAAACTGCCGACAATCGTGAAGGTATCGGTTGTTTTATCTTCATATTCCAAAACCACGGTTTTTCCGAGATTGGATGAAGATGATTTATCGGATGCGATAATTTCGGCGTTTTTAATTATATTTTCCAATTCTTTGATCCGATTTTCAACACGGGCTTGTTCTTCACGAGCAACGTCCCAATCGGCGTTTTCGGAAAGATCGCCTTGGGCGCGTGCTTCTTTTAGGGATTCAATAACCCTAGTTCTCTCATTTTTTATAAGATTTTCTAGTTCTTTTTTATATTTTTCTAATCCTTCTGGGGTTAACTGATGTTTCCCGTTCATAATAAGTCCTCCCTCTAATGAATTTTATAAATATTATATCAAAAATAAAATAAAATAGCAAGAAAAATGTAATATTTAGTGCAAATCTTTTTTTATTTTCGAATAAAATAACTAATTTTTTATATAGCATTTATATTCAAAATCATTAAATTTTGTTAGCATTAGCGCCTAAATTATTAATCGAATCATGTCGGGATAGGAAACATAAAAAGGAACTTTTATTTTTATTCTTTGTTGGGGATGACGCGCGGCATCAAGCCGGTTGCCGAATTCATCCCAGATATAATCGACCACGATTTGGGTATTTGCCCGATTAGGTCCGAAAAGTTCAAGCCGGTCACCGACGGAAAAATAATTGCGCTGTTCGACGGTTGCAATCTCACAATGACTGTCATAATCAAGCACAATTCCAACAAAAGTCTTATCGGGGGGAGTAACGGTATTATATAATTGCTCGTTTACATCAGGTAAACCATATAAAAAGCCGCTTGCCGTTTCCCTATTTTCAGCTTTTGCCAGTTCTTTTTCATAATAATTAAAGTCATGAACCCGACCGGTTTCCAAATATTCATCGATCAATTGGCGATAAGAGCGAACGACCGTCGCAATATAATAAATTGATTTCATTCTTCCTTCAATTTTTAATGATTTTATCCCAAGATCGATTAATTCGGGAACAACCCGTACCGCCGATAAATCTTTTGAACCCATATTGAAAAGAAGATTTGTTACCGGAAGGGCCGCCTGAGAAAGATAATAATTCCAGCGGCAGGAATGAGCGCAACCACCCCGGTTGGCATCACGACCGGTAAGGTAATTACTTAACACACACCGGCCGCTGAAAGACGAACACATACCGCCATGAATAAAAACTTCCAAATCAAGGCCGGTGTTTTGCTTTATCGTTTTAATTTGATTGATTGTTACTTCCCGGGCCAATATAACCCGGGAAAAACCAAGTGTTTTGTAATAATTGATCGCCCGGGAATTAGCGGCGGAAAATTGCGTACTTAAATGAAGTTCGAGTTCCGGAGCAATTTGGCGGCTGAGGGCGGCATAATATAAACTGGTAACAATAATACCGTCGACACCGCACCGAACAAGTTCGCGTAAATAATCGGATACCGCGGTTAAGTCTTCATCGCGGGGAACGATGTTTAATGTTACATAAATTTTTACGCCATAACGCCGGGCAAAGCGGCCGGCTGATTCAATATCAGCTAAACTAAAATTACTGGCTCGTGCCCGTAAACTAAACTTTTTGCCGCCGATATAGACGGCATCAGCTCCGTATAAAACAGCAATCTTTAGTTTTTCCAAATCACCGGCGGGAGCTAAAAGTTCAATCATAAATTATCACCTTCATATAAATTACTTGCCGCCAAATAACCGGTTCCAAGATGCGGATATATCTCTTTCATTTTTTTATAAAGGCGATCGGCCCAATCGGGTTTCTCAAGCAGCGTTCGGTAAAGCGCAACAATCGACACCAGTTCTTTTTCCGGAACAAAAGCACCGTTAATTCTTAGAAACGCCGGGGGCGGAGATAATTCCGCTAATTCACGGAAAAAGGCTATCCGATAATCAGTATAAACTAACGTCCCGGGCAAGGATTGATATATCAAATAATAATCATCGCGAAACTCTTCCCGTAAAGTATAAGCGGTTTTTTCTGCCAAGTGAAGATGGGCATATTTACCGAAAGTTGTAAGTAAATGCCGCCGCGAATAGAAAATGCGGCGATGACCGTAAACTTCCAAAACCACATTCCCGACGGCAACAAGTTTTTCCATTTCCGACCGGCTGATTTCATTACTGATGACAACGAAACTCCCCCAATTTTGATGGATTTTTGCATCCTGATAATTAGTAATTAAAGTTTTCGGATCATATATTAACCGATGGGTGGCCTTCCGTTCGGTAAAATAAGATAAAACGGCAAAATCACTATAAAGATAAAAATCTACACCAAGGCGAAAATAAAAAGCGAGAGCATCCTCAAGCGCATTAAGTTCATCTTCTTCGATGATTTTATCGATATTAACGATTATCATAATCCCTCGCTTTTTGCAGTCCGTAACGAGTCGCTCCATTTCCGCCCGATTGTATGTTCGACCGGGATAAAGCGAAAAATCCGGATCCGACAAAATAACACCATCAACCCGATACAATTCCCGGTTTTCCGGATTATTTAAATCTACCATTATTTTAGTCATTTTATAACCTTTTGGCTGACGGCTATTCCATCGCCGACGGCAAAAAAACGGGTTTGGAATTCTTTATTCTTCGCAAGCCATTGATTAAACTTCTTTATTTTTTCCGTAAGATGGCGGAGATCTTTGCTTTCGATATTATTAATATTTACAACTAAACCGTGAAATAATAAATTATCGGTGATGATTATTCCGTTACTGACCAGTTTATTTTTATATAGTTCAAAATAATTAATATATTGGGCTTTAGCGGCATCAATAAAGATAATATCATATTTATCGGTTAAAAGATTTAAATCGAAATCTAAGGCATCAGCACAATATACGTTAATGCGCTCAGAAAGATTCGCCATTTCAATATAATCAAGTGCCTGTTGATATAACGCCGGATTTTTTTCAATGGTATCGATTATTATCTCCGAATTAAAAAGGGCAAGGTTAACCACACAATAACCGATGGCCGTTCCGATTTCTAAAAATCGTTTAGGCTTAACTAAATCAACTAAAAGCAGTATCATAGTCAAGCCTTCGTCATTAATAATCGGTATTTTATTAGTTTCCGCATATTTTCTCATTGCCTTAATAACCTTATGCGTAGGTAAAGAGTTTAGTTGGGCAATATATTTATTCATTATATTCACCTAAAATATTATATACCAAAAACAAAATAATTGCAAGATGGTTATCGTCGATAATAAGTAAGTGCTTCTTTATATTTTGACGTTTTGCATAGATATTCAATATAATGTTTTTCATAAATTTTATTGTATAAATGGTGCGTATAATTTCGGTTAAACGGAATTACTTTAAAACGTAAATGTTCAATTAATGTGTATTTTTTCTCGGTTTTGAATTTTAAAAGCATAAAATTAATAAACACTTGATGAATCGTCTCATTACTTTCAAAAATATAGTTTTCAGCAATTTCAACGGACCGTTTAATATATTCCGGTCTTTTTAAGCGATCGGCAGCATAAAGAAGTAAACCGATAAAACGGGCTTCGCCAAACAATTCCGCCTTAATGATTTCTTCATAAACTTCATACCACAATTTGCCGCGCAATAAAATTAAAAATTTCCAGTAGGTAATATCAAGATAATAAGCATCATCGTATTGGTTAGCAATGATATTACGAATATCATCAACTATTTCCGAAAAGTATTCAATCGCTTGAACATCAAGCATCATTAAACGAATTAATATCTGTCTTGTACTCGGATATCCGATATTATAATTTCCCATTAACAGTTTATAATAACGGTAAAATTTTGGATATATTTTTAAATTATAAGCACAAATATAATGCTGTTCATAAATTAACCAATTTAATTCTTGATTATCAAAATCATTGTTTTCCAAAAATTTAAGATATTTATAAGCCGGTTTAAACTGATATGTTTGTAGATAATATTCGATTACCAAAAACATAAAAACACCGATATCTTCCTTCAGCATTGTTTCTTTAATAATATCTATCGTAGCAATCGTATTTTTAAAATCTTGATATTTTTGATTAATTAAATAATAAAAACCTTTTATCAAATGGTTTTGGACATTAAATAAAGAGTCATCAATCATTTCATATAAATAGGCGATTTCGCTATAATTTTGATAAAGATAAGCCTTAATGATCTTTTTAACACCGTTTTCAATAATATTTAAGCCAACTTTTTCAAAATCCAGATTAACTCTTTCAAAAATGGCCTTAATGTAAGACTCGTCGGCAACAATAGCGTTCCGCTCCAATTTACATAAATAACTGATTGAACAAATACCGTGTGCCATCTCTTGTAATGTCAGTTTACGTTTGTGTCGCTCATTTTTAATAATTTGTGAATAAAGATAGTTACGGTTGACGCTTTTACTGTCATTTTTAAAGACGTCAAGTTTTTCAATTTTTGTTATCATAGAATCCTCCTATTTACAGCTTGCTAATATTGTACTACAATTTTTACCAATTTTCAACATTTTTTTCTTGAAAAAAATCCATATATTTCCTTGCTACTTATAGTCCGTCAAATAAAAAAAGACAGCATAAACTGTCAAATTCTTAAAATAAATAAGTATTTTTTTAATTCCTTAACCGCTGTTTTATAATCGGGATAAAAGCTTTCCAATAACCGATAAAAATCGGGACTGTGATTCGGATAGATAAAATGAACAAATTCATGAATAACCACATAACGAATGCAAATCAGGGGGACATGAACCAACAGTGAATTAAGATTGATTTTTCCCGTTTTCGCATTGCAGCTTCCCCAACGGGAACGCATTTTTCGAAAAGAAACGAATGCGACTTTATCGGAACAATTCTTGAAAAGGTCGGCGAAACGGGTAAACTCTTGTTTTATTTGTTCACATAAAGTTTTTCGTACCTGATCGATAATCCGCTCGGGATTGCCGGTAATATAAAGCGTATTATCGACAATATAAAAAGAATTAGGTTTTTGGGCCGAAGCGATATTATAAAGATTGCCAAAAAGCCATATCTTCTTTCCGGCAATAACCTCTTTTACATGCATATTGCGAATATTGATTTCATTTTTCCTTAGGACTTTTTCAAGCCAAGGCTTTTGCCGATACAAGTGTGAAATGGCCTGCTTTTTTGGACATGTAAAGGGATAATGAAGGGCGATGTTATTATTATAATCGACCTTAACAATCACCCTTTTAATATTTTTGGGTACCAGTTTAACCCCGTATATTTTTTCATCGATTTCTATCGTATATTTATCATTCATAATCGGATTTGCACTTTCAAGCATTAAATACCCAGTAACCAAAAAGCAGTTTTATAGATGACTTTAATAAAACCGGCAACCGTTTCCGATAAAAAGTTGTCAAGTATCCCGGTTCCAAGCAAAATCAGAAGAATAACGATACCGAAATTTTCAAATCGAAGATAACTGAAATAATATTTTTCGGGTATAAGGGCCCCCACTATTTTTGAACCGTCAAGCGGCGGAATCGGAAGCAAATTAAAAACGCCGAGACCGATATTAATCATAATAAAAGTCTGTAAGAAAAGATCAAGCCAATTCGGGTTAATATTATATTTGTATAATAAAGTCCAAATAATGCCCGTAATAAAAGCTAAGATAATATTTATTGTCGGTCCGGCTAAAGCAACCCAAACCATTCCGAGCCGCGGATTACGGTAATAACGGGGATCGACCCGAACCGGTTTTGCCCAACCAAAATGAAAAAAAATCAAACAAAAAGTGCCGATTGGATCAAGATGCCGCACCGGATTAGGCGATAACCTTTTTTCTTGTTTTGGGGTGGGGTCACCTAAAAGATAAGAAACATAGCCGTGGGCCATTTCATGAAAAACAATAGCAAATAAAACCGCGGGAAGCACATAAATTAATTGTTCCCAAGCCATACTAATTCACCTACTAAATATTATATTTAAAAATTTGCCCTACTCAGTAAGGACTTGTTGAAATCAATATCTATTATAACATATTATTAGCATTAATGACAGTCATAATTAAAAAAGTTGACGTCATTATTGCCAACTTGTTAGGCTGCCTTTATAGCGAACGATAAATTTTTTTAAAGCTATTTGACTGTTATAACTGTGATATACGAGGTTGCGATAAAAAAGATAGATTAAAAGAATCAAAAAGGCGATACTTTTATTTTTAATTAAAAAATAAGAAAATCCACCCAAAGCAATATTGGAAATCAAAAAAAGTATTTTTTGTTCACGAAAAGGACGATTGATGATTTTAGCCAAAAACAGTTCGGCTACTTTATATCCGTCCAAAGGATAAATAGGAAGAAGATTAAAAATAACGACCAAATAGTTATAGTTATAAAGGAGCTTTCGATAATAAGTATCATTTAGATATCGGCTTAATCCCATTATCAATAAATTAATAATGATTCCGGAAAGATAAATTATTAATTCTTTAATCATACTTAAGTTTCTAATTTCAACTTCCATCAGTCCGCCGATGGCCGTAATATTTAACTTTTTGACCTTTTGACAAAATAACCAACAAAAGAGCAAATGACCGGCTTCATGTAAGCCGATTATTGCAAAAAACAGAACCAATTCCCAATAGAGACCGGAAAACAAAAAAACAAAAACAAGCAACCAAAAAGTATAATGAATTGTGATTTTCATATTATTCGATAAAGAGATTTACCGGTTGATCTTGATTATAAACATAAAATTCAAAATAATTAACATCTTCCTGAGAAAATGGCGCGGCGATTACCTCGCCGCTTTGAACTATTTTATAAATATTACAATTAACGGTTGCTAATTTATCATAAATATATTCATAATCGTCGATACCTTTAACCTTAAGACGGTAGGTATGATCGGAGTTTTTTCTTACTTCTACAACTATCCCGGTTTTATAAGCTTCGACCCCCTGAAATTCGGTCAGTTCAATCCGATATCCATTAGGAATTTTTTTTGATTTATCATATACTAAAGCGACCTCACTTGCCACGGAATCAGAAATATCAATCGGCAAAAGAAAATTATTCTTTCCGTTAAGGGCTTTAATAATTTTTAAAATATTATAATGTTGACCAAGTTCAAACCGGACATCCTCAATATTAATAACCTGAAGGCGACTCAAGAAAATAACTGCAAGCAATAAAAAAGTACCGATTAATAGTTTATATAAAAATCGATCGATAAAATTCAGTTCCGGATTCTTCATATTAATCACCCGGTAAATTATATGATAGACAAACCGAACTTATTATAGTTTTTTATGCTCGATAAAACTGTAGTAACGCTTTTTACCGATTATGATATGATCGACAATTAAAATATCGACCAGGCCGGCGCCGTTAATTAAACGTTTGGTAATTTCATAATCTTCACGGCTTGGTTCGGGATTGCCGCTGGGATGATTATGAGCAATAATAATCCCCATTGCGGAAAACTTTAATCCCCATTTTAAAATATCGCGGCAATTGAATAATGTATGTGTTAAAGTTCCTATTGAAATCGTCTTTTCAGCAATCACCTCGCTTTGCGTGTTTAGATAAACCGCTACCAAATGCTCTTGATTTAAATGTTGAAGCGAATCTTTTAAATATAAATATGATTGATAAGGGGTGCTAAGGCAAATTTTGCTGACGGTCGGGATATTAATCCGTTTTCCGAGTTCAATCGCCGCCAAGACTTCAATTGATTTCGCCAAGCCAATGCCCTTTATTTCCTGCAGTTCTTCGACCGTTGCTTCGTTTAAGCGATCAAGCGTTTCATAACGGGACAGTAATTCTTTTGCCAGATCGATTGCCGAACAATTACGCTTTCCGGTTCTTAATATAATCGCCAAAAGTTCATAATTTGATAATGACTTCACACCGTGTTTTAACAATCTTTCCCGGGGCCGTTCACTGGCCGGTATCTCTTTTAATAAAAAACTCATAATAACCACCCGACTATATATTATCGGTTATTATGAGAATTTCGTTTAGTTAAGATTTTTAATGATTTCCTGATAAATATTCAACCTAATCTCATCGCGCATGTTTTCGTTTTGTACACTTTTGAGGGCAACGATTAAGGTATAGATCTCCAGACACACCGGGTTGGCATGAAATTGATCAGTAACAACGTAGGTTTTTCCTCCTAGATTATTAAGAAGATTCGTTACGCATTCCCGCCAAAATTCATATTCTGTGCTGTTGTCAATTACGGTGTTCGGCTTATCGAGAATATATTCTTTTTTGATAACCGGGGTAAAGCCCTTATATTCAAAACTACTTTTTTTAGCTGCCAAGGCCGCTTCGGAATCGGCAATGCCGCCGTAAACATAATAATTATCGCCGACATTAACATAAACAGAATGTAAATCTTGGGCTTTAATATTTTCAATTAAATTATATGCATCTTCTGCCTTGTTTACTTTTCCGATTTGCAACAAATATACATTACCATAAATAGCCCCGGTTGTATCATCATCATTATTATTATTGGGGGGGTTTATGTTGATCCTTGTTGAAAGAAAAAAGCCGATAATGCATCCAATTACGATACCAAGTAAAACTCCAAAAATATCAATTTCTCTTTTTTTGATCATTTTTTCCACCTCAACGCCTATTATAAACAGTCCAAAAAGGAAAAAATGTCAAAAAAAGATAGGGAATAAAATATCTTTTTTTAACATCCGCGTTAAGTAAAATATAAAAGATGCGCTCCGTTAAGGATGCATCTTTTTAAGATAATTATATATTTCACTGACAAAATACAAACTTCCGCAGAAAACCGATATTGATGTTTTATCGGCAAAAGCCATAGTAAGAAGCGTTTGCCAATCGTTTTCCAAACGTTTATTATAATGATGGGAAAGCTGAATCAAATTTTCGGCAGTATCGCTTCTTTTATAACCGAAACGGGTAAAGATAATCTCATCGGCGACTTCGTCCAATGTTTGTATCATTTCCGGTTTATCTTTATCGGCAGAAACGGCAAAAACAACTCTTAGATATTTACCGCCTTTAATACTCTGTAAAAATTCAACCAGCCTTACAATGCCGCCCGGATTATGGGCCCCGTCAAGCAAAATAACCGGGTTTTGGGATATGAGTTGGAGGCGTCCCGGCCATTTGGTTAAGCGCAAACCGCGCCGAAGTGCCGCGGTATTAATCCGATAACCGTAAATGTCGCTTAATACTCTAATCGTCCGGAGGGCCAATACGGCATTTTCGGCTTGATGAAAGCCTAGAAGTCCGACTTCAAGATTGTGATAATCTTGATAATCGAAACTCGTATAATCGAGAGTCGCTTTAATGTTTTTAATATCTTTCGGATCAATTAAAACCAAGGGACTTTGCTTT
>JALOBF010000001.1 GCA_023228385.1 Bacilli bacterium | reverse complement strand
TTGGTTACGGCGTCGGCACTGTTCAGGAAGAAGTCGGCTTAAGAGGTGCCAGGACTTCCGGCAATATGATTGAACCGGATATCTGCTTTGCCCTTGATGTCGGGATTGCAAAAGACACTCCGGGAACCGATATGTCGGTTAAAATCGGGGACGGACCGGGTATACTTATCTATGACGGTGCTTTGATTGGCCATGTCGGTTTACGGGAAAAAGTGATTGCCGTTGCAAAAGAAGAAAATATCCCATACCAACTGGATTATCTTAAACGCGGCGGTACCGATGCCGGAGCTGTTCACTTAACGCACAGCGGCGTCCCGGCGATGTCATTTTGTATAGCAACCCGTTATATTCATTCGCATACTTCGATTATTCATAAGGGCGACTATGAAAATGCGATTCGCTTAATTACGGCAGTTATTAAAAAATTAGACCGCAAAACGGTTGATGAAATTACATATGAATAAATAATAAAAAGCTATCACGATAAATACTTGATAGCTTTTTATGATAAAAATCTAAATTAATAATTAACAACCCATTTAATGCAGTTGTCTTTTTTTCCTCCGAAAATATCATATCCTTTTAAGATGTCTTTCAGAGGAGCTCTATGGGTAATAAGCGGAGTCATATTGATTATTCCCGCCCTGATTAAGTCGATTAATTGAGGAATCCGATTGGCATTTACCAATCCCATACTTATACTGATGTTTTTAATCCATAGTTTATTCATTTCCAGTTCAAACGGTTTTTCAAAAACACCGATAACGGAAACATTCCCCCCGGCTCTTACGGCATCAAGAGCATATTTCATAGTGGGACTGACACCGACCGCTTCAATACAGGCATCGGCGCCGCGGCCGTGACTTAACTTGTTAATTTCTTCTACCACCTTACATTTTAAAGGATTTAAACCGAAATCGGCCCATCCCTGCTTTACGGCGAAGTCTAATCGGGATTGAATGGTATCAACCGCAATGATCTTTGCCGGTCCCCATAATCGGGCGGTCGCCATTGCACACATTCCAACCGGTCCGCATCCCATAACGGCAACAACATCACCGGGAAGAATTTTTGCGTTTTCGGCCCCCATATATCCTGTCGACAGAATATCGCCAACGAATAACACATCTTCATCGGTTAATTTATCAGGGATAATATAGCAGCCTAAATTGGCATGAGGTACCCTTGCATACTCGGCTTGACATCCGTCAATCATATAACCAAAAATCCAACTGCCGGTTTCACAGTGCGAGTAAGTTGCGGTTTTGCAATAGAAGCATTCGCCGCATTGGGTAACGCAGGATACGGCACAGCGATCGCCGACCTTTACATTGCGGACCGCCGGTCCAACCGCAACAACTTCCCCGCAAAACTCATGACCGAGAATCCTGGGGGCTTCCACTTCCGGCATGCCGCCATGCCAAATGTGAATATCGGTTCCACAAATTGTGGAAGTAGTGATACGAACAATAGCATCATCTGGTTCAATAATCTTTGGTACAGGCACTTCATCGAGAGATATTTTCTCCGGACCATGATAAACCAGTGCTTTCATAGTGTTTTTCATTTTGCCACCTATCTTTCCTTATTATTGATCGATTTGTTTATTTACTATGACTTTCCTATTTTAGGATATATTACCATTAATTGTATCGCTTGACAATAATAAAGTGTTTTCATCATTCATATTCTTCACAAAGTTTTCTAAAATAATCATAATAAATTTACAAAACGTGGAAACTTAAAAAAAGGTATTGTAAAGTAAATATAATAATGGTATAGTTTATTGAAAGGAGTATTTTAATGAAAGATTATATTAAAGCTATTGATGGTTTAAATGTCGTTGTTAAGTTTATTATTGCTTTTTTTCTTGATCCAATAATTTTTGGAATTTATCGACTCGCAAAGGGAAGAATTGTTTTGGGAGTTATTTGGATTATTACGGCCGGATTGTTTGGCATTGGTTGGTTAATTGACTTGATAACCATTTTAGTAAAAAACAAAGTAACGGTTTTAGTTTAGTTGATTAAAGTGATATTCATAAGCTATGAATATCACTTTTTCTTTTTTTATTGTATTTAACATGAATATTTGCTATAATATATACATAAATAATTTATTGGCCCGTTGGAGAAGCGGTTGAACTCATAGCCCTCTCAAGGCTACATTCACGGGTTCGAATCCCGTACGGGTCACCATTTTAAGAAATCTATTAGTCTTCTGATAAAGAGGACTAATTTTTTATTTTATAGGGTATTTTAGTGAAATTAAGCTAGAATATCCTCTTTTTTTATGTGAATATGAAACATTTAGATTTAAACACCTATGGAGACTGACCACGGACTCGAGTCATTGTCTTATGGGATTCGAATGTAAGTGTCCGTGGGGATTCGAACCAACAAGAGATAATGGTGGAAATAAAATTTATTTTATTGTATAACCTGACTTTTACAGTTAATTTTGTAATGCTAAGGGTAAAATCCTAAATATGAAAACTATTAAATTAGCTTATAATATAGTCCTTTTTATGACTTTTCTACATTTTTAAGCCTTTTTATGACAAATTATGCTTATGAAAAGTTTTACAGTTATAGTATAAAAATAGTGTTATTTTATGCTTGACAGTAATGCTATGTGGTGCTATAATATGTACAGGAGGCGATTAAAATGATTAGAAAAGATAAAGTTAAAAGAGCGAATGGAATAATTAAAACCCATATCAGAGTTGTCAAGTCATTTAGGCCCGGTCCCGGTTTAGCCCCTAAACAAGTAACCCTTAAATCCTTTGGATATTTAGAAGACCAACCGGACCAAGATGCTTTTATGAAAGAAGTTATAGCTTTTAATAAATCTATAACAAAAGGAGATAAAAAGAAAAGTGTTGTTATTACTATACCGTTAGACCGTAAAAACAATGATATTTGTAATAAAAAATATAACTATGGATACCGCTTTTTAGAATGCATATATAATAAGCTAGAGTTCGGTAGGTTTTTCGATTCTATCGATTTTAAGGGCAATTATTCATTAAATGAAGTGTTTCAATTTTTAACATTACGCAGGATAATGAAACCACGTTCAAAACGTGCGACATTACAGGAAATCAGACAATTTTATAATAAAGAATATAATTTTACTCTGGTAGATACCTACCGAGCTCTAGATAAATTCAGTGATGTTTCAATAAAATTACAAAAACATTTAAATGATAAGATTAAAGCGATAGTCGGCAGAGATGCATCATACGCATTTTATGATGTAACAAATTATTATTTTGAAAAAGACTTTCCTGAAGCAAAAGGCGAATACCAACAAAAAGGGGTGTCAAAGGATCATAAAACCGAACCAATTATACAACTTGGATTATTTATGGATTCTAATAATCTACCTATAGCAATGTCAACGTTCCCCGGAAACACATCAGATTCCATTACACTACAACCGGCTATGAAAGATATAAAAACTTCTTATAATTTGGGCCGTTTAATAGTTGTTGCCGATAAAGGGTTAAACACCACCAGTAATATTGACTATATTGTGAATAATGGTGATGGCTATGTTGTCAGTCAAATTTTAAAAGGACCAAAAGGAAAAAGGTATCATGAAATTATGTTTCAAGAAGAAGGTTATGTTGGTGATGAGAATTTTAAGTACAAATTATTTGAAGAAGAATATGTAAGTCATATAAACAGCAAAAAAACAACAACTAGAAAAAGAAAAGTGTTAATCTATTGGAGTAGGGAAGATGCAGAATATGCAAAGAAGAAAAGAAATTATAAAGTTGAAAAAGCTAACAAAGCAATACAAAACAATGCCTATGGCTTAACGCACGGTTCTAATGAATATATTACAACAACTCATGTAGTATCAAGCACGGGTGAAGTCGGAGATCAAACAATAAAATCAATAAATAACGATAAGATAAATGAAGAAGAAAAGTTTGATGGGTATTTTTGTATAATAACATCGGAACTTGAATATGATCATAAAAAAATTCTTGATGTATATAGAAACCTGTGGCGGATTGAGGAATCGTTTAAAATTACAAAATCAGATTTGCAAACCAGGCCAATTTATGTAAAAACAAAAAAACATATCGAAGGTCATATGTTGTTATGTTTTACAGCTCTGCTGATTTTAAGATTACTGCAGTATAAGTTAAAGGAAAAAGAGATTTCACCGAACAGAATTAAAAAAGTCTTAAATTCATGTACATGTGTATTACCAAATGAAGGTGTTGTATTAATAGATGAAGTTGGCGGTATGTTATCATTTAAAGAGAAAATTAAAGCTAACGGTGAAATAGTTGAAACATTGGAATATGATGAAGCGAAAGATGTTATAAGGGCTGATTATCAACAAATACAAAAAGCATTTGGTGTATCATTTGATTATGCCACCGCAACCCGAGAAAGCTTTAATAAATATTTGAAATCCATTCGATTTAATATAGAAAGAGTTAAAAAGCAAAAATAAAAACCCATATTATAATATTTTTTAAAAATGCTAATATTATATATGGGCATTTCATAGCACTACAACTGTAAAACTCAGGTTGGATTATACAGAAAAATTAATTAAAATGCAATTTTTTTTGATGTAATTGCTGTGTAGAGTTCGTTATAAAAAAATATTTTCTTTTTAGTAGATATATGTTATAATATCAAAAAACCACGGCAGGTGCCAATATGGAGAATCTAAGTAATCATGTAAAAATCAGAAAATTAACGCAAATAGCTTTGTTGGTTTCTTTGAGCTTGATTTTGTCTTATTTTGATATTTTGATATCGCGGGTTGCCTTCCCTTTTTTGCCAACAACAAAAATAGGCTTTGCCAATGTCATTGTTGTCTATGCCATTTATCAGTTGGATTTTAAAGAAGCTTTTTTAATAGCGATGTTGAAAAGTTTAATGTCATTACTGTTAGGTAACGTCATCGGCTTTGTTATTAGTCTTTGTGCTTCATTTTTAAGTTTTTTTGGAATGTATGGCGGATATTTGGTTTTAAAGAAAATTGCATCGCCAATATCCATCAGCGTAATTGGCGGTTTCCTTCATATTGTTGGTCAGTTGTTGGTTGTTCAGTTAATATATCGGTTAGGCAATGTGCTAATGTTCTATAGCGCAATTGTCGTATTTGTTTCTTTAATTACCAGCATTTTAATCGGTTTTATTGCCTTACAATTATTGGCTTATATGAAAAAACAAAAAAACTCTTAAAGGAAGCTTTAAGGGTTTTTTTCACATTTCCTAAAAGGATATTCGTATTCAATCTCTTCTTCAAATGTAACATAAGATAAATATACCATCAACAGGACATATCGTGTTTCCGTTTGCAAATCTTTTAGAACGAGATGATCTTTTCCGGCAGCCAGAATATAACCTTTAAATATTTTTGAACCCCATTGACTACCTTCAAAGCTCATGTAAACAGTAGCGACTTTACCGATATTTAGACGCAAAATATTTTCGATGAAAGATTGCTCGGTTTGGGGTGTTAATGGTTCTCCACCAGGAAAAACAAAGGGTTGAGTAAAAGGCTGTTGTCCGAAATAACTCGGCTGTTGATACAAGCCGTAAGGTTGTTGACCAAAGCTCGGCTGTTGATAAAAACCGAACGGTTGTTGATAAAAGCTCATAATTCCTCCTTAAATTAATAACAATTTTCGCTCACGACGGGGGCATAAAAACAATGTGATTTATATCTCCCACTATTCCATTGTCCGAACCATTGTGCTCGGCAAGAGGTTTTGCCGGCAGCATAAAACCAAAGGGCTCTGGTTGCGGGAACAAATCTTTCGCCGTTAATAACCCGCCTAGCCAAACGTATTTCTGATTGTCTGGCTGCTTGATAAAAATAACTATAAAGGGTCGATTCAAATCCACCAGGACGTTGAAAAACCATTTTAGTAATGGTTGTTATATTTACAAAATCTAAGCATTTTGCTCTTACCCGATTTACTCCTACATTTCCAACAAGAAGCATTCCCAATATTCCTTCACCTTCAGCTTCGGCTCTTAATAAACGGGCGAGTAGTTTAACTTCTGCCTCGTTATGCCAGATGACTGCCACGATACCACCTCAATAATAATTATGAATAATTGGAAAAAAATATTCATAATACTTATAAAAAAAACGATTTAATGATACAATAATAGAAAAAGGGGTAATGCTTAATGAATACCTTTACTGAAGAACCGGGGAAATGCCCACAATGCCAGTATCAAGGAGTCGATGTTTCTTATGATACGGTTCTGTCTTTAGCTTATGAATTTGTTAAAAGCAGATTAAATTACAGTCAATTTTATCTTTGCACCAACCCGATTTGTAATGTTGCTTATTTTTCTAATAATCAAAAAATAATGGTTAATGATATTAAAGTGCCGATATGGTTTAAGAATACAAAAGAAAAGTACATCGTCTGTTATTGCCGCGATATTACTTTAGATGATGTAATAAATATCATTAAAGAAGAAAATGAACTAACGGCAGAACAAATCATCAAAATTCTAAAAAAAGAAAATGTTCCAACTAATTGTATATTACATATGCCTACCGGTGAAAGTTGTGATCGATTGTTTCATAGAGCGGTCGAATATGCCAAAAGACTGGTATTAAATCAAAAAAACAATTAAATTAATGTAATACAAGAGGAGAATATATGTATAAATCAATAATCAAACCAATTGAAGATCATGATGTTATTATTATTCACCGTCATTTAAAACCGGACGGGGACGCTGTAGGCAGTCAAATCGGATTGAAAGAAGCTTTAACGGCGACGTATCCCCATAAAAAAATTTTTGCTGTAGGCGACGTCAATGACAGATATGAATTTATCGGCAGCGTTGATCAGGTGGATACGACTTTATACCATAATGCTTTGGTGATCGTTGTAGATACACCTGAAGAAGATATGATCAGCGACAACCGATATAAACTTGGTGCTTTTTTTATAAAAATTGATCATCATCCGGCCCGGTCAAGTTACGGCAATATTGAAATTGTTGATACAAATTATGAAAGTTGTGCCGGATTGGTTGCTGATATTGTTTTTACCAACGGCTTTATATTGACATCGTTCGGTGCAAGAGCCTTGTTTACAGGAATTGTTACCGACAGCGGCCGTTTCCGCTACAGTTCTATCAGTGCTAAAACTTTTGAATTAACAGCAAAACTTCTCCAATTCAATTTTGATTTTAATGAAATTTATAATAATCTTTATGTTGAAGATATCGCAATTGTAAAACTGCGCGCATATTTTGTTCAAAAATTTAAGCTTACCCCAAATAATGTCGCATATATAAAAACCACGGCTGACGAATTAAATCAATACGGCATTGATGTTTCTACCGCTTCTCGCGGCATGGTCAATGCTATGGCCGGGATCAAGGGAGTGGATATTTGGGTTAATTTTACCGAGGATATGGAAAGAGGCAACGTTATTGCCGAGATAAGATCTAGTAAATATAATATCAGTGAAGTTGCGGTTAAATTTGGTGGGGGGGGACACCGTAACGCTAGTGGAGCAGTTTTAGGTTCATTTACGGAATGCGATGTAATGCTTGCCGAACTAGATTCTATAGTAAAAGGAAAAGAATAGTTATGAAACATTTAGAGATTAAACAACAAATACTACAGAAAATAATTGAATACCAAACTATTATTATTGTCCGGCATATTAAACCGGACGGAGATTGCATCGGCAGTTCTTTAGGGCTCCGCGAAATTTTAAGGTTATCTTTTCCGGGGAAAAAGATTTTAAGTTTGGGCAAGATGAAAAGTACTTATCTTGAATTTGTCGGTTCGGAAGATAAGGAAGTTGATTCGGTTATTTATCAAGAGTCATTGGTTATTGTTGTCGATACTGCCAATCGTGAAAGAATTGATGATGATTATTATCATAAAAGCAAATATTTAATAAAACTTGACCATCACATACCGGTTGAAGACTATGGTAATATTAATTATGTTCGTGAGGATTTGCCAGCTACCGCGCTGATAATCGCCGATTTTTACAACTCCTTTAAAGACATATTAAAAATAAACCAGATGGCCGCCGCAGCTTTGTTTGTTGGGACCATCACCGATACCGGCCGTTTTAAATATTCAGGGGTTAACGCGGATGTGCTTAATCTTTCTGCTATGCTGCTAGAACAAAATATCAATCTATCATCTATATATACACATTTATATACTAAAGATAAAAATGAGTTTAAATTACACGGCTATGTTTTAAACAAATTTAAAACTACGAAAAACGGCGTTGCTTACTTTATTATAACAAGAAGAATTCTAAAAAAATTTAGAGTTTCGATTGAAGCCGCTTCAGCTCTGATCAATGTTTTAGACAGCATCAAAGGCCATCTTATTTGGATGTTTTTTATTGAGAGTAAGCAGCGTGTATTTCGGATTAGATTGCGCTCCCGTTTTATTTCAATCAATGAATTAGCTTCACGCTATAATGGGGGCGGTCACGCCCAGGCTTCAGGAGCAACCGTTTATAGCAACCGACAAATCAAACAAATAATTAATGAAGCAGATTTGATGGTAAAGGAATTTAAAATGCAAAACCCCGGAGTATTTTAATGAGAATTCTGGTGACCAATGATGATTCCGTTAGGGCAGAAGGGCTAAAAGTATTGGCTAATCTTGCCGCGATTTACGGTGAAGTTTTAGTTGTAGCCCCATTTGAGGAACAAAGCGCTCAAAGTCATTCCATAAATATTAAAAACGGTTTTAGGCTTGAACAATTCGAAATAGGTTTAAAAATTGATACTTACTTTTGTGATTCGACACCCGCCGACTGTGTTCGTGCTGCCCATTATGCATTAAGAAAACCCTTTGATATTGTATTATCCGGCATTAATAACGGATTTAATTTGGGAGAAGACATTACTTATTCCGGAACGGTTGCGGCCGCCGTTGAGGCGGCGTTTCTTGGGAAAAAAACAATTGCTTTTTCTGCTGCGGTTGGAAAAACCCATATGACAAAAGAGTTATTTGTCAGGATTATTGATTATTTCAAGTTGCATCATCTCTTTGATTATTGTGATATATATAACATTAATATTCCCGATAATCCACGCGGTATAAAGATTACGCGACAAGGAAAAACTCATTTTTATACAGAGTTTGTTAATCATAAAAATTTGTGGTATCAAAAAGGATATCACCGGTATTATCTTGAAAAAGAAATACCGACGGATGTTTGGGCGATAAACAACGGATTTATTTCCGTAACCCCGCTTACAGTTGATCGCACTAATTATACGGTGTTTAAGAAGTTTACAAATTTATCATAAAGCCAACTATTGTCCCATATTATATAATGGGAGGGCGCGATGATAAAATTTTTAAAATGGTTGCTTAAGTCGGTATTTATTGCTTTTTTAATTATTTTTTCCATAAACATTATTGGTTCATTTATTAATATTAACATACCTTTAAATATATGGACATTTTTAATAATTATGTTTTTGCGTTTGCCGGGAGCGATTATTTTAATAATATTTTTTTTATTATAAAATATCTTGATAAAATTTAAAAAATAAGTTAAAATAATTATCCGGAGGGATAAAAATGAACAATAACAATCTTTCATTAATAGAAATAGCTTATCGCGAAATGAAAACTAAAAGAAAGCCGCGGACGCTTGAAAAAATTGCAAAGGATGTTTTTGAAATTAAAGGCATCCATCCGAATGATACATCCAAAATAATGAGTCAATTTGTGATGGATTTTATGCTTAGCGGTTATTTTATTTGTTGCGGTGAAGATAAACATGGCAAAAAGTTGTGGGATTTAAAGAGCAGGCAAAAGTCATCTCTTCTTGATAAAGATGGGAGTTATCTTGAAGATCTCTATAATGATGACGATGAAGCGATTAAACACGAACTTAATGATGATATTGTTTATAAGCCCGGAAAAAGTTTTGATGACGTGGATTATGATATTGATGATGACGAAGATGAAGAAACCGAAGAAGAAACCGATGATGTCGAGGAATTAATATCTGAAGAATACGGTAATCCTGAGGAAGAAAGCGAATACGCAGATGATGATTTTAAGGATGAATCAGATGAAATCGACGTTGAAGAAGATGATTATGAAGACGGTGAAGAAGATGTTGACGATGAGTAACTGACAATAAAAATAAAAAAACCTTGGAATATACTTTTAAATTTGATATAATAATAAAGAGCCAAAGAGTTCTCAAACGAGAAGAGGACTCTTTTTATTGTTTTGGAGGAATACTTATGAAAACCAAATTTATTTTTGTAACGGGAGGGGTTGTTTCAAGTTTAGGCAAAGGCATTAATGCGTCATCAATCGGCCGTTTGCTGAAATGCCGGGGTTTAAAGGTTTTTATGCAAAAATTAGATCCGTACATAAACGTCGATCCCGGTAAAATGTCTCCATTACAACACGGTGAGGTATTTGTTACCGATGACGGAGCGGAAACTGACCTTGATCTTGGTCATTATGAGAGGTTTATTGATGAAAATCTAAATCGTTACTCAAGCGTTACAACCGGTAAAATTTATTTAAAGGTAATAGAAAAAGAAAGAAACGGCGAATATGACGGGGCTACTGTTCAAGTTATTCCTCATATCACTAACGAAATTAAAAACTCAATTTTAAATGTTGCAAAAACAAGTAAAGCTGATATTGTAATAACTGAAATTGGCGGAACGGTTGGCGATATTGAATCCCTCCCATTTTTAGAAGCAATTCGACAGTTTCGGCGTGACATTGGTTATCGTGACACTATGTATATTCATAATACATTAGTTCCTTATCTTGAAAACTCTGGGGAATTAAAAACCAAACCGACTCAGCACAGCGTTAAAGAACTTCGTTCTTTAGGTATTAACCCCGATATGATTATCCTGCGGGCTAATCGCAGCATTCCCCAAAGCCAAAAGGAAAAAATAGCATTGTTTTGTGATGTCGATGTTGAAGCGGTCATCGAAGCCCAGGACCAAACCATATTATATGAAATGCCAAACATTTTTGCTCAGCAGGGAGTTGATTCGTATATTTGCCGCCACCTAGGCTTAAACACTGCTCCTTTAGATTTAAATAAATGGAGCGAAATGATTTTAAAAATAAAAAACCTGAAAGGTGAAGTGAAAATCGGCTTGGTCGGTAAATATGTTGCCCTTAAGGACTCATATATTTCGGTTAATGAGAGTTTAAAACACGGTGCTTATTACAATAATACCAATATAAAGATTATCCCAATTGATTCGGGCAGTTTAACCAATGAAAATATTAAAACAAAACTTGATGGGTTTCAAGGTATTGTTATTCCGGGAGGATTCGATTCCGGTCATATTAACGGTACAATGGCTACCATTAAATTCGTCAGGGAAAATAAAATTCCGTTTTTGGGTATTTGTTTGGGCATGCACCTTTCTGTAATTGAATATGCCCGTAATGTTTTGGGCTTTACGGCAGCATCATCAATTGAGTTTGATCAAGCAACACCGATGCCGATTATTACCGTTAAAGAATCTCGTAAAGAAAACGGCGATTCGATGCGCCTTGGTTTATATGATTGCGAAATTAAGCCCGGTACTAAAGCCGCGGCTATTTATAATAAAAAAACGGTTAAAGAACGCCATCGTCATCGATATGAAATTAACAATGAATATATAAAGTTTTTTTCCGAAAGCGATTTAACCTTTTCTGGTTTTAATAATGATGAGAATATTGTTGAATTAATGGAATTAAATAACCATCCGTTTTTTATCGCTTGCCAGTATCGACCAGAGTTTTTATCGCGCCCTAATCGGCCGCATCCGCTTTTTACATCATTTATTTCTGCGGCGATGCAACGACACTTTTGATGTGTACTCTTTACTCTGGTACAGATAATTACCATTAATTGTTTTAGTTTAAAAGTATTAAAAGATAATGAGAGATGTGGAAAAGATGAAAAAATACGATTGTATCATTGTTGGGGCCGGGCCAATGGGAATTTATTGTGCCTATGAATTTATGAAAAAACGTCCAGAATTTAAAGTTTTACTAATTGATAAGGGAAATGATATTTATGATAGAAGATGCCCGATTATTGAAAAGAAACTAGAAAAATGTCCGGTAAATGCCAGCGGGGAAATAGGCTGTTATCCTAGTTGTTCAATGACGACCGGTTTCGGCGGTGCCGGCGCATTCTCCGATGGAAAATACAATATAACCAACGAATATGGCGGATGGCTACTAGACTATATGGACAGTGATGTAGTGCTGGATCTAATTAAATACGTAGATCAGATTAATCTTGATCACGAAGCCAGCCCGGAAATTACCAATCCCGATACGGAAGCTGTAAAAAATATCGAAAAACGAGCAATTGCGGTGGGGCTAAAATTATTGCGCGGACAAGTTAGGCATATCGGCACCGAACAAAATATAGAAGTTCTAAAAAACATATATAAAACAATGTATTCTCATATTGAATATTTATTTTGTTCTAAAGTAGTTAATTTAATTGTTGATGCCGGACGGGCGATAGGAATCAAATTGAATAACGGTGAGGAATTATATGCTGATAATATTATTTTAGGAGTAGGACGGGATGGCGCAATGTGGCAGCAAAATATGCTAGAAGCATATAATGTATCGTTTCGGAATAATCAAGTTGATATTGGTGTTCGTGTCGAAACAAATAATATTGTAATGGAAGAAATAAATAATCATTTATATGAAGGTAAGTTTAAATATAACACCAGTGTCGGAACAACGGTTAGAACTTTTTGTTCTAATCCAAGCGGTCATGTCGTTATTGAAAATCAAAACGGAGTTGTGTTATGCAACGGTCATGCTTTTCGCGATTTAAGATTAGGAACCGACAATACTAATTTTGCTTTGCTTGTTTCACATGAATTTCGCGAGCCGTTTAATAACCCTAACCAATTTGCATCAGATGTAGCGAAATTGGCCAATAAATTGAGCGGGGGTTCGGTTATTGTCCAAAGGTATGGCGATATTTTAAGAGGACGTCGTTCGACTGAGAAACGCATTAAAGAGTGTTTTGTCACACCGACTCTTAAAGAAGCAGTGCCCGGTGATTTGGGTTTGGTTTTACCATATAATACAATGAAGTCATTAATTGAGATGATGCAGGCGTTAAATCATGTTACGCCCGGCATTGCCAGCGATCATACATTGTTTTATGGAGTTGAGGCTAAGTTTTATAGTGCTCGTCCGGAGGTTAATGAAAATTTTGAAACATTATCAATTAAGAATTTATATGTTGGTGGTGACGGCGCCGGCGTAACGCGGGGATTGGCTCAGGCCGGGGCTAATGGTGTTTGGATTGCCCGCAAAATTATTGAAAGCAAAAGTAACTGATTTTAACAACCAAATACAGCCCTAAAGTTTTTACCTTAAAAACATTAGATAAATACCAAGCAAGAAAAACTATTCTTGCTTTTTATAATTTTTTAAAACGAATATTTTTATGATTATTTAAGATATTATTTAGAACAAATAATACTTTCGAACACCATGACATAATTTAAAGAATAGTAAATAATATAAGTTGACAAAATACTAAAGCGGTGTATAATAATATTAGCACTCATTAAAGGAGAGTGCTAATAGGAGGTGAAAACATGCAAATGCATAACTACAGTCAAGATAAAGATATTCTTAAAAAATTCGGTCGTGATGTTACTGAAGATGCAAGACGCGGAAAAATAGATCCGGTTATTGGAAGGGACGAGGAAATCCGCCGGATAATTCAGGTTTTAGCCCGAAAAACTAAAAATAACGTCATTTTGATTGGGGAAGCCGGGGTCGGAAAAACTGCGATTGTAGAAGGCTTAGCGGAGCGGATTGTTAAAAATGATGTTCCTTCTACATTAAAAGATAAAATAATTTATGAACTTGATATGGGAGCGCTAATTGCCGGTGCCAAATACCGTGGTGAGTTTGAGGAAAGATTAAAAGCCATTTTAAATAAAATAAAAGAAAGTGACGGGAAGATTATTCTTTTTATCGATGAAATTCATTTGATAATTGACGCCGGCAAAGCCGACGGAGCCATCGATGCCAGTAATATGCTTAAACCGATGCTGGCGCGCGGTGAAATATATTGTATCGGTGCTACAACGTTAAATGAATATCGTCTTTATATAGAAAAAGACCGGGCTTTAGAACGGCGCTTTCAGAAAGTTTTTATTAAAGAACCGACAGTCGAAGATACAATTAGTATTTTAAGAGGGCTGAAAGAAAGGTATGAATCACATCATGGAGTAACAATAACCGATGGAGCTTTGGTTCAAGCGGCGGTTTTGTCCAATCGCTATATTACCGATCGGTTTTTACCCGATAAGGCTATTGATTTAATCGATGAAGCTTGTGCTTCGATTCGAATTGAAATTGATTCGATGCCGATTGAACTTGATGATGTTACACGCCGGATAACCCAACTTGAGATTGAAAAAGTTGCATTGGAAAAAGAAAAAGATATAACCAGTAAAGAAAGGCTAAAAAAGATAAATCAGGAATTGATTGATTCACGCAATTTTGAATCGGTTTTAAAAGAAAAATGGACTGAAGAAAAACAAAAAATTTATGAAACAAAATTAATCAAACAGAAGCTTGAAAATGCCCGCTTTGAACTTGAGAATTCATTTAATAAAGGCGATTATAAACAGGCATCGGAAATAAAATATGGCGATATCCCCGCCTTGGAGAAGCGGCTTGAAGAATTGCAAAGAAAATCAGAAAAGGCATTACTTTCTGAAGTTGTAACTGAAGATGCGATTGCGAAAATAATATCTCGGGCTACCAGCATTCCGATTACCCGAATTTTAAAAGGGGAAAGAGAAAAAGTTATTAATTTAAAGGAAACCTTAAAAATACGTGTTATCGGTCAAGACGAAGCCGTTGAATTGGTTAGTGATGCAATTATCAGACAGCGGGCCGGAATTAAAGACCAAAACCGTCCAATTGGGTCATTTCTGTTTTTAGGCCCTACCGGGGTTGGGAAAACAGAAGTTGCACGAAGTCTTGCCGAAGCGTTATTTGATAATGAAAATCATATTATTCGAATTGATATGAGCGAATATATGGAGAAATTTTCGGTAAGTCGTTTAATCGGGGCGCCCCCGGGTTATGTTGGTTACGAAGAGGGAGGACAACTAACGGAAAAAGTTAGAAGGAATCCATATTCAATTGTTTTGTTTGATGAAATTGAAAAAGCAGACAAAGAAGTGTTTAACTTACTTCTCCAAATTCTTGACGACGGACGTCTTACTGATTCACAAGGAAGGCTTATTGATTTTAAAAACACAGTAATAATTATGACTTCGAATCTCGGCAGTGAATATTATCTGACTGGTGAAAAGCAAAAAGCTGAAACTTTGCTTAAAACAACATTCCGTCCTGAATTTTTAAATCGCATTGATGAAATCGTGATGTTTAAGCCGTTAAGTCAAGCCGTTTTAATGAAAATAATTGATAAAATGCTTAAGCAGTTATCAGAAAGATTGGCCGGCGAAAAAATTTATATTTCGTTTACACCCAAAGTAAAAGATTTAGTAATTAAATTTGGTTATTCTTATGAATATGGCGCTCGGCCAATCAAACGATATATTCAAAGAGAAATTGAAACAATGATTGCGAAAGCAATCATACAGGAAGAAATAATCCCAAATAATAATTATACGGTTGATGTTAAAAATAATGAATTTGTAATAAATTTTCAATAATTTTTTTTCCTATATCTAGTATTTTTTTATAAATTAGTGTATAATGAATTGAAAACAGAGAGATTGAGGTGATTTTTATAATTTTGGATGGAAAAAAAACCGCAGAAACCTTAATGAATAAAATTGCCAATGATGTTGCTGCGCTTTCCGATACTATAACTTTAGCACTGATTATGGTTGGGAAAAATCCTGCAAGCCAAGTTTATGTTCGGAATAAAATCAAAGCGTGTAATGAAGTTGGTATTCAGGTAAAAGAGTTTTTTCTTGATGAAAAATTACCCCAAAAGGAGTTGATGAAAATTATTGCTGATTGCAACAGCGATTCTAGTATTCATGGAATATTGGTTCAACTGCCTTTACCGAATCATCTTGATGAAGACGCAATTATAAATGCGATTGATCCGCTGAAAGATGTAGACGGTTTGACAATAATTAATCAAGGGAAATTAATGAACGGTCTCGATGCTATTGTACCAGCTACGCCTAAAGGAATTATTACCTTATTACAAAAATATTTTGTAGATATTGCCGGTAAGAATGCCGTTGTAGTTGGCAGAAGCAAACTTGTCGGTAAACCCGTTGCTTTGCTGCTTTTGCAGAAAAACGCAACTGTAACCATTGCTCATTCGAAAACGGCCAATCTTCGTGATGTAACCAAACGGGCCGATATTTTAGTTGTTGCCGTAGGTAAACCGCTTTTTATATCCGCTGATATGGTTAAAAAAGATGCTGTTGTCGTTGATGTCGGTATTAATAAGGTTGAAGGAAAAATAGTCGGTGACGTTGATTACGTTGAAGTTAAAGAAATCACATCTTATATCACTCCGGTACCAAAAGGAGTAGGACCGATGACGATAGCATCATTATTAGAAAACATCTTAATATGTTACAAAAAGCAGCTTGCAACCCAAGAAACGGCTTAATTGTCCTTTGAAAGGTTAAATGTAGTTTGAGGTATAAGATATGAAATTAATAGTTGGCCTTGGCAATCCAGGTAGAAAATATAAAAAAACCCGACATAATGTGGGTTTTATGTTTGTTGACCAATTAGCTAAAGATTCGCGAGGTAAATTTACCGCTAATCGCGCTTTACGTTGCGAAGTTGCTATTATTCGATTTCAGGAACAAAACTTAATAATTATTAAGCCTCAAACATATATGAATCTTTCCGGGCAAGCCGTGTTGGCGGTTAAGGATTATTATCAAATCGACATTGATAATATCCTTATTATCTATGATGATATGGAGTTGCCGTGCGGTAAAATCCGAATTCGTCGCAGTGGTTCTTCCGGCGGTCATAAAGGAATGAAGAATATTATCGATTTGTTGAAAACCGAAGGGATTAAAAGAATTCGCATTGGCATTGGTAAGGAAACGGCCATTGACGCTTGTAATTATGTTCTTTCCGTATTTAATAAAGATGAAACCGCAGCACTAAAATCAACGACATCTAAGGCAAAAGAAATGATTGATTGCTATTTATCAGAAAATTTCGATAATTTCATGGGGAAATATAATTAGGGGTTTAGAATGAATAACATTTTAGAAATATTTTCTCAAGATAAGGCAATTAGGGGATACCTCGAGGCGATTAAATGCGATAACTATTCTTGCTATGTAAGTGACTTATCGTATAACCACGGGTATCTTTTATCTTATTTATCATTTCTTGAAAGTAATGATTTTGTTGTTTATGTGGCCAACAATCTTTATTATGCTAACCAAGCTTACGACATATTCTGTAAACTTGCCGGGAGTGATAAGGTAAATTTATATGTTGTTGATGAGTTGGTATCGATTGAATTAATTGCCGTTAGTGCAGATTTTAAATACGAACGCCTCGATACTATAAAAAATGTTCTTTCCGGCGAAAAAAAGATAATTGTTACTCATCCTCCGGCACTTTTACGCCCACTTATGAGATTGGAGCGCTATCGTAATGCTGTAATGGATTTAAATAAAAATACGGTTTTCCCGGATAAAAGCATGGTTAGCCGGTTGGTGGAAATGGGGTATAAAAGGGTTCCGCTAACGACAATGATCGGGGAGTTTAGTATAAGAGGTGAGATAATCGATGTTTTTTCCGGTCACAATGATTATCCGGTAAGGGTTAACTTATTCGATACCGAAATTGAATCATTGAAACTTTTTGATGTAGAAACACAAAAAAGCATCAAACAAGTTAACAATTATCAAATTTACCCTTTAAACGAATTGATTTATTCTGATGATGAATTTCAACTAGCGGCCGATAAAATCAGGAAAGACTGTAGCACTGTACCAAGATTTCTCGATAATGATTTAACTGATATGGGAAATTATGAAAATCTCGAACGGATAAATAAATATATTCGTTATATCGAGCCGCAGCCTGTTACTTTCTTGGATTATCTTGAATCTAAAATTGTAATTTATCAAGACTATCAAAGGTTAAAAGAAAATTACCAACAGATGATATCCGATCTTAGTAATTATCTTGACCATTTGGATAAACCCAAAAATCTCAATCTGTTTTTCTTCTTCGACTTTTATAATATTTTTCATCATTCAGATCGAAAAATAATTATTAGCGAAAATACGCAAAGTTTGAATGAAGTTATTTTTGACCAGCACTTTTCTTTGCGCGGATATGCTGTAGTTGGTTATCAAAACGATATCCGCAGCCTGATTGCTGATTTAAAAGCTAATCCTAAAAAAACTTTTATATTTGCTCTAATGGGTGATGAAAGGATCAATCTCATTTGTGAAATATTCTTAGAAAGCGGATTAGTCCCTTTAAAAATCAGTAGTTTTTCAGAAGTAAAAAAGCAAAAAATCAATTTGATTAAATGTGAGAATGCAATCGCTTTTGGATTTATCGAAAGTAATGTTGAAGTTATTACCGAAAAAGAAATATTCAAACAAGTAAAATCCCATCGCCCTAAATATCGCCACATGCAACATACGGTTCCGATTGCTTCGAAAGAAGATTTGCAAACGGGTGATTATGTTGTTCATTATGATTATGGTATCGGTCGATACCTGGGTATTAAGACGGTTCAACTAAAAGATATTCGCAATGATTATATAATGTTGCAATACCAGAACATGGAGCTTTATATTCCGGTCGAAAAAGTTAGTCTTCTGGAAAAGTATCAAGGAAGCGAAGGAACAATCCCGAAGTTAACTATAATCGGCAAAGGCGAGTGGGAAAAGAAAAAACAGAAAATTAAAGAAAAACTAGAAAACATCGCTGCGGAGTTAATAACCATTCAAGCTAAACGTGAGCAGACAAAAGGTTTTAAGTATAGTCCTGATAGTGAATTTCAACGGTTGTTTGAAGAAGATTTTGAATTCGAAGAAACGGTTGACCAACTTAAAGCCATCACGGAAATAAAAAAAGATATGGAAGAGGGCAAGGTAATCGACCGGTTAATTTGCGGCGATGTTGGTTATGGCAAAACCGAAATCGCAATGCGGATTGCTTTTAAAGCTGTTTATTCAAATAAACAAGTTGCTTATTTGGCGCCAACGACAATATTGACCCGGCAGCATTACTATACTTTTCAGTCTAGATTTGAAAAATATGGCATTAGGGTTGAGTTGCTTAACCGGTTGGTATCCTATAAACGGCAAAAAGAAATCATTAAGGACTTAAAGGCTGGCATGGTTGATATTGTTATCGGAACACATCGGCTCTTAAGTAAAGATATTGCTTTTAAAAATTTAGGATTACTAATTGTTGATGAAGAACAAAGGTTCGGTGTTGTTCACAAAGAAAAAATAAAAAAAATAAAGGAAAACGTAAATGTTTTGACTTTAACGGCAACTCCGATTCCGCGAACTTTGCAGATGTCGATCGTGGGCATCAGGCAACTTAGTTTAATCGGAACACCTCCTAAGGACCGATATCCAATCCAAACTTATGTTGTTGAAAAAAATGATATTGTTATTAAAGAGGCGATTTATCGGGAAATGGCCCGGGGCGGTCAAGTGTTTTATCTTTATAATCGGATTGTGGAATTGGATCGGATGCATCGAAGATTACATCGGCTTGTCCCGGAAGCACGGATATGTATTGCCCATGGAAAAATGAGCAAAACAGAACTGGAGAATACCGTTCAGGACTTTATTGACTATAAATACGATATTCTTCTATGTACGACTATAATTGAAATCGGTATTGATATCCCCAATACAAATACTTTAATCATTGATGGTGCTGACTTTTTAGGTTTATCACAGATATATCAGATTAGAGGAAGAGTGGGAAGAAGCGATCGCATCGCTTATGCTTATCTGATGTATGAAGCTGATAAGGTATTGACTGAAGATGCTGTTAAAAGATTAAATTCAATTAAGGAATTCACAACACTAGGCAGCGGATATAAAATTGCCGTTCGTGATTTGGCTATTCGCGGAGCCGGTGATATTCTCGGAAAAGAGCAGTCAGGCTTTATAGACGACATCGGTTTAGATATGTATTTAAAACTTTTAGATGAATCAGTCAATCAAATTAAAGGCGAAAAAGAACAAGAAGAAGCAAAAGATTATGTTATTGAGGTATCAAAACATGTGGATGAATCATACGTAAGTGATGATGATATTAAAATATTAATTCATAAAGAAATTAATCGAATAAAATCAAAAGTGGACAAAACAAACCTTATTGATGAATTTACCGATCGTTTCGGTAGGCTCAATAATGAAATATTGACCTATATCGAAGAAAGATATTTGCAGATACTACTAAAAAAATTTGAAGCTGAAAATATCCTAGAAACACAAAACAAAGTGATGGTCATTATTTCCGAAGAAAAAACAAAAAATATTGATCCCGAAAAGTTATTTCTTTTAGCGACAAATATAAACAAAAATATTGAATTCGAATATAAAAGAAGAAAAATAATTATAAAAATTCCTAAAAAATCGAAGGAAAAGAAATGGATATTTGAACTCAGTAGTTTGTTAGAGTCGCAAATGTAAAAAATAGAGTATATAAAGTAAAAAAATTACAATAATATTACTAGTGAGGTGACAAGATGAAAGCAACAGGTGTTGTAAGAAGAATTGATGATTTGGGTAGAATAGTAATCCCCAAAGAAATCAGAAGAAATTTGCGAATTAGGGAAGGAGATTCTTTGGAAATATATACCGATGGTAATGAAGCAATCATTCTAAAAAAGTATTCACATATTGAGAGTATCAATAATTTTATTGCACAGTATGCTGAAGCAGTATTCGCATCAAGTAAAAGAGAAATTATTGTAACCGACAATGAAAGAATAATTGCCGTTGCCGGTAATTTCCGAAAAGACATTGTAGGGAAAAAAATAGATATAAGATTAGACGATAAAATTCAAAAGAGAAATACGCAAGTTTTTGAACGCGGAGAATCATTGGAAATAACGGATAATCTTGTAATTAATACGCCATTAGTGTTAAAACCGATTTCCGTTTACGGTGATTTGATAGGCGCTGTAATTGTTATAGGCGAAAACGCAATTGGTGAACTTGAAAAATCCATTGCTGAAATGACAAGCCTGTTTATAAGTAAGTATTTAGAATCTTAATATTAATAATCATAAAAACTATTGTCGGAGACAATAGTTTTTTGTTTTGTTGTTGAAGTTTGATTACCCTCGTGATATAATATGGTCAAAATAAGACTGGAGGAAAAGCATGAGTAAAATTGCTATTATATCCGATGTCAATGCAGGCTTAGATTATATCGGCTACGACCCGGATATCCCTGTTTTACGCTCGATAGTGAATTTTGGCGATGAGCATTACGTCGATGGCATTGATATAAAGGCCGATGAGTTTTATCAAAAACTTAAAACTTCAGCGGTTATTCCATCAACCTCGGCTCCGACAATCGGCGAGGCAATGGCGCTTATGGACCGTTTGATTGATGAAGGCTATACTGATGTAATTATGTATTCAATTTCATATAAATTAAGTTCAATCGGACAAATGGTTGAAACACTGATTGATGATTATAAAGAAAAGATCAAAATTTATGTTGTTGATACTAAATTGGCTACTTATATGCAAGGATATATTGCTGTCAGGGCTAAAGAAATGGCCGAAGCCGGTAAAAGCGTTCTAGAGATATTAGATTATTCTAATTATTTAATTGACAACCAGCATGCATATTTTATTGTTGATGATCTAAATTACTTAGTTAAAAATGGGCGCTTAAGCGGTGCGGCCGGATTTGTCGGTAATTTATTACGGATAAAGCCGGTATTAGAATTAACTAAAGACGGAAGGATTGTCAGCAAGTTAAAAGTTAAAACTCATAAAAAAGCTGTGGAAACAGCATTGAATATGTTTTTTGATGAAGTTAAGGATGCTAAAAAAGTTAAAATGATGGTATATCATACGGAGCGAGAAGAAGAAGCCGAAGAGTATGCTGATAGATTAAAGAAAGAATGCTCTAATGCTTATGAGGTTGAAGTTCACATGGTTACTCCAGCAGTTGGTGCCCATATTGGGTGTGGTATTATTGGTTTTGGATATTTTATTTTAGAAAAATAATAGTCGTTTAAACGACATAAGGAGGTTTATATATGAATTTAGTGAATATGAAAGCAATGCTTGAAAAAGCAAAAAAAGAAAGGTATGCGGTCGGCCAGTTCAACATAAACAATCTTGAATGGACAAAATCCATTTTAAGTGCATGTGAAGAACTAAACTCACCAGTAATACTTGGCGTTTCAGAGGGTGCTGCTCGTTATATGGGCGGATTTAAAACCGTCGTTGGAATGGTTAAAGGTATGCTTGAAGAATTAAATATTACTATTGATGTTGCTATTCATCTAGACCACGGTTCATCTTTTGAAAATTGTAAAAAGGCGATTGAAGCCGGATTTACATCCGTCATGATCGATGCTTCACATCATCCTTTGACCGAAAACATTAAAATCACTAAAGAAGTTGTCGATTATGCTCATGCTCGTAATGTCAGTGTTGAAGCCGAATTAGGCACGATTGGCGGTCAAGAAGATGATGTTATCGGAAAAGGTATAATTTATGCTGATGTTAACGATTGTGTACAATTAGTAAAAGCAACAAATGTTGATTTTCTTGCGCCGGCATTAGGAAGTGTTCATGGACCTTATAAAGGAGAACCGGTACTTGGTTTTAAAGAAATGGAAGAAATTAAAAACGCAACTAATAAACCGCTAGTTCTGCATGGCGGAACCGGTATTCCCGATGAAAAAATAAAAAAAGCTATTAGCTGCGGAACAACAAAAATTAATGTTAATACAGAATGCCAATTAGCTTTTACCCGTGAACTTAGGAAATTGCTTGCTGCCGATGAAAAAGTATATGATCCAAGAAAAATAATCGGTCCGGCAGCCAAAGCTATTTACGAAGTGGTCAAAGAAAAAGTTGTTGTTTTTGGCTCAGTTGATAAAACCTTAAAATAAATATATAATAATTTATATCCGGCAAATTGCCGGTTTTTTTATAAAAGGTGACTATTGCCGTAAGAAAAAAATGCTTTTCACCATATTATATATTAAGATTATTTATTTTTTATCATTGTTAACATAATATAACGATGATATTAATAATTTTTAATGAGGGGTTTTATATGAGGTTTTGGTGGAAAAACAATTATTGGTTGTTAACTTTTATTTTTTCTTTTATATTATATTGGATATTTGGCGATATTATTTTTTTTCTTTCTTTGCTGCTGTTTATTGGAATCCTTTTTTTATTACGCGGTTTATACCGAACACCTTTTATTTATTTTGAAGTGATTTTTATTATTCTTTATTTATTAATGTGCTTGGTATGCTTATTATTTATTTACTCCTCAACACTTAAACTTTTTTTGATTGTAGTCGGCATCTGGTTTATATCATCGCTGTATGAACGCAAAAGATTCTGAAAAACTTGCAATTAAAGAAAAAAGTTGTATAATCTTATCAATAAGACAATTTTAATTATATAAGCTGGTAGAATAGATTAAAATCGATTTTTATTGTATAATATGCATAATTAGAATTAATGTTTAGATAAGGATTTAGCATGGATAATCAATCCCCACAATATTTAAAAAGTTCTTTTATTAAAAGCACCAAAAAATATACTTTTTTGCGCATCTCCTTACCGATGATGTTTTTTAACCTTGCGTCTTTTGTTTTTTTTATTTTGGCTTTATGGGAAAAAAACAAAAATATAAATGGATATTATTATTTTATTTATATAACAATTATATTTATTATATTTTCTCTTAGTTTTTTTATCCCAATGATAAAAGGAGAAAAAGTATATGTTGTAAAAAGGGGGAAGAATATACAGTACAGTTATATAAGTAAAACGAAATATGAGCAAATTCTTCAGTCATTTGATGCTAAGATTACAAAATAGAATAAAATATAGGAGGAAATTATGAAAAAGACAATCTTGTTCTGGTTATTATTAGGATTATTTATTTTTACCGGATGCAGCTCAAAAGGTAAATTAGAAGGAGTGAAGGGAATTAAAAAGCAAGATATTTTCAGTCAAAAGGAAGACAAATACTATGTTTATTTTCATCGATTAGATTGTGCCGATTGTGATGAGGCTGCACCGGCGATAATTAATTATATGAAGATTATTAATGAATATTCCGGATGTAAAAACAAACGTCCGATATATTCGGTATTACTTTTTTCCGAAGAAGAAAAGCCGCGACAATCAGTATATATTTTCCGCGAGTATGAGGGTACTGACGGCGAAGGTACAAATGGAACATTTAAAGTAACGGGCATAACAGAATGGCAGGATTTATATATCGGTTCCACATCTTCTTTAATATCTATTACCGTTAATGAAGGAGTAAAAAAAGCGTATTTTGAAGCTCAAGGTGCAGAAAGTATTATAGCAAAATTAGAAGAACAGTTAGGCGACTGCCATTTAAAGTAGTTGTAAAAATTAAACTTATTATAAATAAGCCGGTTTTTATTATAATAATAAGGGCGTGATTGGCTTGAAAAAAAAGTCTTTTATATTTCTATCTCTTTTATGGATAGCCTTCATCTTTTACAATTCTTTGCAGTCGGCCCCCGAATCGTCAGAAATCAGCGGCCGATTTGTTAAAGTCCTCCAGTATGTATTGAGTTGGATTGGGATTATCGTAGACCCTAGCCGTTTGTCATTATTTATAAGAAAGGCTGCTCATTTATTTGAATTTTTTATTCTCACCATTTTAGCTTTTCCAGTGGTATCGGATAATAAGAAGTGCCATGTTCTTGTTTTTTTATACGGAATTATAATTGCAATAATCGATGAGATGATTCAGTTTTTTAGTCCCGGCCGCTGCAGTTCAGCTATTGATGTTCTGATTGATCTTGGCGGTGTTTGTGGGGCTATCTTTTTCCGGTTAATCATTAATAAAAAAAGGTAAAACAAATCTTAACATTATTTAATTTCTATGTTATAATATAAGTAGATTTAGATAAGAGAGGATTTATATGAAGAAAATAAAACTAATTTTATTACTTATTTTAAGTATAATTCTCGTTGGTTGTGCTAAATCCGATATAGAAGTATTTCGTTTTGCTAACCATGAAATCGAGCTGAAAGTTGGAGAAGAAGCCATTTTAAGTTTGATTTATGGTGAATATAGCGAAGACAGCGAAGTGAAATATACTTTATCGGAAGAAGGGATAATTTCTCTAAACGGTAATATTGTTACCGGACTTCAAGTCGGAAAGGCTACCGTACATGCCACGATTGACGGTATTAAATATGCAAATGTAGTTGTAAAAGTGGTTCAGGAACAGATATCGTTAATTAAGATTAATTCAGAAGGTAATTTTTTTCAGCAAGAAGGTTCAATGCAGTTATCGGTAAGTGTTTTTCCGGAAAACTTATCGCATGATGTAATATGGTCAATAGAGGATTCGCAATGGGGTAATGCAAATGCTGCTGAAATAGACGAAGAAGGTTTATTAATTGTAAATGATGCTACAACTCCAACTAAATTAATTGTGGTTGCCCAGTCAAAATTTGACCCCAATATGCGATGTAAAAAAGCTTTCTACATTAAATACCGCCCCACTGAAACAATCATAATTAGCACGGTTAATAATATAACTCAAGTTTCCGCTGACGGAACTCTGGAATTAAAAATCTCCGCCTATCCGGAATCAAGTACAGAAAATATCAAAATTGAAAGCAGTAAGCCAAGCCTTCTTTGGTTAGATGAGAGTAATAAACTAAAAGCCGCGAAAAAAGATGATATTCAAAAGACCGAAATTGTAATAATTACTTGTACTTCTTGGGATGGCGTTAAAAGCTCCATCCGTATTATGGTAAAAAAATAATGCTATAAAAAAACCAAGTTTAATTTATTACTTGGTTTTTTTGTTTATGTTTTTATAAGAATTTATTTTTTCTTAATAATATTAAGAGGGCACCTAACGAAAAAAGGAAAGTTGCGGATTTAATACCGAAGCAACCTTTTTTCTTTTCTGTTTTATCAGGGTCAAGTGGCTCTTCCGGAATGTTTACTACTATTTCTATAGTGTCAGTAACGTCCCATCTCTTTATAACTGAAACAGTGATGGTGCAATTGCCGGGTCCAACCGCCGTAATTTTTCCGTTTTTATCCACAGTAGCAACCGCTTCATTGCTTGAGGTAAATTCCAACAGTAAATTTTGTTCCGGAGAAATTGTGATTTCTGGCGTAAATATGGCACCGACATTCAATTCATGAATTTCTTTGTTGAAATTAAGATTTACCGGATCGGCATCTTCACCATAAACTATTTTCTCAGAAAAAACAATCTCATCTTCAAAATCAATAGCACGAAATTCAACTTCATTTTGTTTATAGGGACTGATTTGATCAAGTACTGTAAAATCTTCTTCAGGTGTAATGTTTTTATGGAAGATGCCGTTAATATAAATTTCAAACATTAAAATTTTACCTTCTACAAGCTCACTGTCCCAGAATAACCCGGTTTGATAATCATCAATTTCAAGGATTCTTAGGTTTTGTATTTTTCCGAAATATTTATGCTGATTAATAAGGTTAATATTTTTTTTGATTGTTTCTCCGCTTCTCAGTAATGTTTCGACAGTTAACTGATACTCGATGACATTATCGGGAATGCCGGTTATGGTTAGCGGTGCTGTTGGAAAAAGAAAGGTTTGATTAAGCTGACCGTCTTCACTGGTTACAGTAATTTTGTTGATACGACCGGGGCCTAAATCTTTAAATTCTAAAACCGCTTGTGAGAAATCTTCATCATTGCTGACAATATTTAAAGAATCATTATAAGATGATTTATTTATACCGGTAGTTTTATTAAAGATTTGATAAGTGTCTAAAACAGCACCGCTGGCGTCAACCATTTTTAGTTTAATAGAATTTTCTTCAACCGTGACAATTGTACAGGAATCAAAAGCTCCAATTTTGTAATAATCAACCATTGGCATTGACGTGCCTTCTTCAGTTTGCCAGCGATCACCGACAGCAGAAGCGGTAATGTAGACCGTACCGTTTGGGGTGTTAGTTTTATTATTATTATAAACCGGAAAGGTTCTGGCCAGTACGTGATTATGGCCCGTTAGTACAAGGTCAACACCACATTCATCAAATATTGTTTGAAAATAATTGCGTTGTTCTTGTGCTTGCCCAGCGTTCCTACCGTCCCCAGTGTAAAAGGGCCGATGGCAAAAAGCAATTACAAAATCAGCGGGATTTAGAGCGATAATTTCTTTAAGCCAAGTTTGCTGTGCTTTTTGGGCACTAGCAGAAGCGTTTGCTGCTTCTGATTCAAGGGAAATAAAAAGCGCATTGCCATATTTAAAGTAGTAGGTTGCATTATTTAAACCGTTTGCTCCGTTATTGGGATGATTAGTTACACTGTTGAAATATCCGATATTGGTTTTTTCAGCTTTAGTATTGTAGTAATCGTGATTCCCGGGTGTTAAAGTGTACATCATCTGTGTGGTAGTATCCATGGCAAAAAGATCAAGCCATTGCTCGTAAACGGTTCCATAGGCAACAGCGTCACCGCTAATTAAAGTAAAACGAAGGTCATTTTCAATCGAATAAGCTTTATTAAGCAGGGCATTGGCCCGGGCAACGCGATAGTTCCTCGATCCCGGAAGATATGAATGAATATCGCTAACATGAACAAAACTGAAACTTGAAGAACCGGCGGTTTTAAATGTGCGAGTACTTGACCAACTGGTTTTGCCGACTTGATAGATATACTCGGTATCGTCTTGTAAATTAGTAAGAGTTGCTTTACAATGTAAGGTACCGGATTTGTCATTAAAAGGGATTGGCGTACATTCTCCAACTTTGGTTCTTGCTTCTGTGAAGTTTTGATCGGAAGCAAGAGTATAACGAACGAAATTATCGTTATTATCTGTATGCCAGGAGATGTTAATCTCTTTGCTAGCATCTGAACCGGGGCTAGAGATAATTAACGAAGTAGTCGAATTTTCAGCATTAACAATAATACCGAAAAATAAAAACACAATGAAAATTAATGTAAAGGTGAAAAATTTTTTCAAGTTTATATCTCCTCTTCTTTCCTTAGGATAGGTTTTTATACAGCGCAGACAAACATAGGTTTAACGACCTTTTTCCGACACATAATATTATTGGTTTAAGATCAACATTTACTCGAGCTATTATTTAACTTAAGTTTATTCGAAAAAAAACTGAGTCTTATTATTTTTGTTATCAGTTTTTTAAATAACGGTTATTTTTTTATACTGACAACTTTATATAAAATTATAACATAAATTTTATAAAAAATAAAATAAATCTACAATTTTTATAATTTTGTGATAAAATAAATTATAGGTGGTTTAATGTATGATATAATTGTTTTAGGCGGCGGACATGCTGGTGTTGAGGCCGCCCTTGCCGGGGCCAGATTAGGAAACAGGACTTTAATGGTTTTCGGCAATTACTCAAGGATTGCTCATTTATCATGCAATCCTTCGATCGGCGGCCCCGCAAAGGGAATTATTGTTCGGGAAATTGATGCTTTAGGCGGTCAGATGGCTAAAGCAATTGATCGAACTTTACTTCAAATAAAAATGCTTAATATATCGAAAGGCCCGGCGGTTCAAGCTTTACGCGCTCAAGCCGACAAAATAGCCTATCCGGAATTTATGAAAGATGTTATTAAGAATACACCCGGATTGGAATATTTAGAAGCTTATATTGTTGACTTGATTGTCGAGTCTGGTATTGTTAAAGGCGTAGTTTTAGAAAACGGTAAAAAATATTTTTCAAAAGCAGTAATTATTTCAAGCGGCACTTATTTGTCATCGCGAATACTGGTCGGGCAGACGGTTCGGGAAGCTGGTCCTGATGATGAAAGAACCACTAAACAATTATCAGGAACACTCCGGCAATTAGGTTTTACGATATTAAGGTTAAAAACGGGAACGCCGCCACGAATAAAAAGATCGTCAATTGATTTTTCTAAAATGAAACCACAAGAAGGAGATTCTGTGTTCCGTTGTTTTAGTCATGAAACTCAGGAGATGCTACCTTATGAAAAGCAAGAAAAATGTTACTTAACATATACCACAGAAGAAACCCATAGAATCATTAAAGAAAATTTACATCTTTCAAGTATGTATTCCGGTTTGGTTGAAGGCGTTGGACCACGTTATTGTCCATCAATTGAAGATAAAGTAGTTCGTTTTGCCGATAAAAGCCGACACCAAGTATTTCTGGAACCGGAAAGCCTTTTTCTTGATGAAATGTATGTTCAAGGACTTTCGACCAGTTTACCGGTTGAACTTCAAGAAACCATAGTAAGAAGTGTGCCGGGACTAGAAAATGCAGTTATTAGTCGTTATGCTTATGCTATTGAATATGATGCGATTGATCCCCGACAGTTAAAAACAAGTTTGGAATCAAAATTAGTAAAAAACCTTTTTTTTGCTGGACAAGTTAATGGCACCAGCGGTTACGAAGAGGCGGCGTGCCAAGGCTTAATTGCTGGAATCAATGCTAATCAAATTATAAAAAATAAACCTCCTTTGGTATTGCGGCGCGATGAAGCTTATATTGGTGTGCTAATCGATGACCTGATTACTAAAGGGGTTAAAGATCCTTATCGGCTGCTTACTTCTCGGGCTGAATTTAGACTTCTTTTGCGGCACGATAATGCAGAAACAAGGTTAATAAAATATGGCTATAAAATTGGATTAATATCGCAAGCAAGATATCAAGGATATTTAAAAAAGAGGGAAATGATTGATAATTTGATTGAAAAAACCAGGGAAATAAAAGTCAGACCTAAACCGGAAACTAACGAATATTTAGAATTAAATAAAAAAATGCCACTCAATAAACAAATAACCGGTTTTGATTTCTTAAAAAGGCCTGATATTGATTTTCTTAATTTAGAAGAAATATTGGGAATTAAGTTTAACTTATCCGCGGATATAAAAGAACACGCTTTAATCGAAATAAAATATTCAGGTTACATTGAAAAAGAATATAAAGAAGCAAAAAAACTTGCCCGAATGGAATCAAGAAAAATACCGATTGATATTGATTATGATGCCATTCCGAACATAGCATACGAAGCTAGAGATAAATTAAAGTCGGTTCGTCCGGAAACAATCTCTCAGGCATCCCGAATTAGCGGTGTTAATCCAAGTGATGTTGCAATTTTGTTAGTTTGGTTGGAGTATAAAAAATGATTTTAAACACTTTCAATTTGAGTTTAAAACAAATCGAACAATTTAATAAATATTATAAATTTTTGATTGAGGAGAACCAAAAATACAATTTAACTTCTATTATCGATAGAAAAGAAGTTTACATTAAACATTTTTATGATTCTCTTGCTGCTTGTTTTACCTTAGATTTTTTCAAAATTAATAATTATTGTGATATTGGAAGCGGCGGAGGATTCCCAGCAATACCATTAAAAGTTGTTTTTCCTCATTTAAAACTGACAGTTGTCGAACCAACAAAGAAAAAAATATTATTTTTACAAAGGTTATGCGACCTGCTACAAATTTCTGATATTGAATTCATCAATCAGCGGGCTGAAAATTTTATCTTGAACCGTCGAGAATATTATGATTTAGTATCAGCTAGAGCTGTTGCGGTTTTACCCGTTTTATTAGAATTGGTTCTTCCTTTTCTAAAAGTCGGAGGTATTTTTATTGCCTATAAAGGCAGTAATTATTATGAAGAACAGAAAGCATCAGGCAATGCTTTAAAAATATTATTTTCTGTTATTGAAAATATTTATGAATACCAACTTCCGGAAAATATGGGTCAACACGCGATTATAAAAATAAGAAAACAACGGGAAACAGAATTGGTATATCCGCGACGGTATGCACAGATTAAGAAAAAACATTTATAAATAAAGAGGGAAGTACATGGGAAAAATAATTGCAATAGCGAATCAAAAAGGCGGTGTCGGTAAAACGACCACTACTATTAATTTAGGATCGGCATTAGCTCATTTCGGTAAAAAGGTACTTTTGATTGATTTAGACGAACAAGCAAATGCAACAATTGGGCTCGGTTTTTCGCAGGAGTTGCTTGATTATACGTCATATGATCTTTTGGTATCTGATTTAGAGGCCAGGGAATTAATATATCATACCCAAGACCGTAATTTAGATATAATTCCGGGATCAGAAAGACTAATTAATTTGGCAATCGACCTTTTTAAGATTGATAATAAAGAGTTAATATTACAAATAAAACTCAACCTTTTAAAAAAAAATTATGATTACATATTAATTGATTGCGCTCCTTCGTTAGGTATAGCGCTGGAAAACGCCTTGTTTGCTGCTGATTCTGTTATTATTCCGGTTGAATGTGAATACTTTGCGTATGAAGCTTTACCGTTGATGATTAACAAAATACATCAGGTTCAAACTTTTAAAAATAAAAAAAATCAAAAGCTTACAATTGAAGGTGTTTTATTAACAAAGCTTGATAATCGGAATATCTTTGGCTACAAAATTATTGATAAAGTAAAGGACTTACTGCCAACAAAAACCTTTAAAACGATAATCAGCCGTTCAAGCCATTTACAAGAAGCGCCAATGCAAGGTAAAAGTGTGTTAAAAACCGCTTTTCATTCTCGCTCAAGCCGGGAATATCGTGAATTAGCACAGGAAATTTTGGAAAACAATAATATTTAAGAGGTAAATATATGGAAAACATCAGAAAATTTATCGAAACGGAAGTAACCAAAGTTATTTTTACAGCAATTGTTTTGGTCTTAACTGTTTTAATTTGGTTAATCGTTGGTACTTTGGTTAATCGTTTCATTAAAAGAAAAAGAGATAAAAGGAAAAGAGCTGCGACTATGGCTCGTTTAATGCAAAGTATATTTCGCTATATATTAATTATAATTATGGTAATTGTGATTTTAGGGATATGGGGTGTGAATGTCACGCCAATATTGGCGGGAGCTGGAATTATTGGTATTGTTATTGGCTTGGGAGCGCAAAGCTTAATTCGAGATTTGTTGGCGGGTTTATCAATAGTTTTTGAAAATTATTATGATATCGGTGATGTTGTTGAAATCAAAGGCTATAAAGGAACGGTAATGGAAATTGGTTTAAAATCAACAAAAATACAAAATTGGAAGGGTGAAGTTAAAATTTTTTCTAATGGTGATATCATTGATGTAACCAATTTTTCAAAAAACCCAACAATTGCCATTGTTGATATCGATGTTTCACATCGTCATAATATAGATTTTGTCATTGATTTGCTGGAAGAAAATCTGAACAGTTTAAGAGAAGTGTTTACTCAGATTATTGAAGGACCGAATGTAATCGGCATTACCGCAGTCGGAGCCGCCGGCTCAACGGTACGTATTATTGTGAAAACAGCATCTGAAGAGCATTATGCTGTTGAGCGCGGCATTAGAAAATTTGTAAAAGAGTTATTTGAAAAAAACAATATTGAATTTTCCTTACCCCGGATGGTGGTGCATAATGATAAATATCCAAAAATATAATAATGGCGATGTTTATGAATTCAAGAAATCGCACCCGTGCGGAGGCAAGAATTGGAAAATGATCCGCCAGGGGGTTGATTGTAAATTGGAATGTACTACATGCAAACGTATTATTCTAATACCGCGGGTACAACTGCCTAAAAAAATCAAAAAAACATTATATTATGCTGAAAACCCCGAATAGGGTTTTTTTATTGAAAATCCAGTACAAAAATGGGATAATTATAATATACAAAAATATTGAGGTGGGCTTTAATGATAAAATTAAAAAATGTCGCTAAATATTATCGGGTAGGGAATTATGAGAATAAAGCTTTAGATAATATTAATATTTCTTTCCGCGAAAAAGAATTCATTTGTGTTCACGGTCCTTCCGGCTGCGGTAAAACAACTTTATTGAATATCATTGGAGGATTAGATCGAAGTTCGGAAGGCCAACTCACAATAAAAGGAACGGACACTTCAAAATTTAAAGATACTGATTGGGATGCCTATCGAAATAAATCGATTGGTTTTGTTTTTCAGAACTATTATCTTTTACCTCACCTAACTGTTTATGAAAATGTTGAAATAGCATTAAATTTGGCGGGAGTGGATAAAAACGAAAGAAAGCGAAAAGTTTTAGCAGCGCTTGAAAAAGTTGACTTAATGGCGCAACTAAAAAATCTTCCTAATCAATTGTCAGGCGGTCAAATGCAAAGGGTTGCGATTGCCCGTGCAATAGTTAACGATACCGATATTGTTCTAGCTGACGAGCCAACCGGAGCACTTGATTCGGAAACAGCCGAAAAGATTATGAAAATTTTAAAGGAAATATCTCATGATCGTTTAGTTGTGGTAGTTAGTCATAATACTGAACTTGCTTATAAATATGCTGATCGGATTATAGAACTATTTGACGGTCGTATAATCGGTGACTCAGCTCCGGTTACAGAAGACAAATTTATTAAACAATATCATAAAACGAAAACGGCAATGTCATTAGTTGCTGCAATAAAAATCAGCCTTAAGAATATGCTCCGGACTAAGCTGCGAACTGTTTTAACTAGTTTTGCCGGTTGTATTGGCATAATTGGTGTTGGCTTGGTATTGGCAATTTCAAATGGAGTAAATGTTTATATCGAAGACGTTCAAAAATCAGCATTGGCAAATTATCCGATTTATATTCGCAGTAATGCAAAAAATAAAGAAGATGAAAATGGGCAAGATATCCACAAGTGGGAACGGTTCCCAGAAGAGACAATTATAAATATTAGAAAAGGTTATCACAAAAACGATTATTATAATGTAATCGAAAGCGATTTTCTTAGCTATATCGAACAACTAGATAAATCTTTGTATACAGTAGTCAATTATAATACTAAAGTTGCAATGAAAATAGTGGCTCAAACGAATGACGGATATCGGATGGTATCCAACAGTATATTTTATGAATTAGTCGAAGATGATTTTGTCGCGGAGCAATATGATGTATTGGCCGGGACCCTTCCTCAATCAGCAAATCAAATTGCCTTATTGGTTGATGAGTATAATGCTATGGATGCTTTTATTCTGTATTACTTGGGCTTTGATTATGAATCCAAAAATTTTTATACTTTTGACGAGATATTGGGCACGAAATTTAAATTGCTTTCAAATGATGAATATTATTTAAAAATTAATGATAGATATCAGGCGAAAACAATATCGTTTTATCCGGAATTATTTGAAAATGCGGTATCGACTTTAGAAATTACGGCTATAATGCGGGTTAAACCCGATGCAACAACAAAATTGTATAACACGGGGATTTTATATACTCCGGCTCTTACGGCTATGGTGACTGCCGATGCTGCAAATTCGCAAATTGTCAAGGAGCAATTAGAGTATGGTTTAGATAAGAATGTTTTTACCGGTATGCCTTATGAGGAAAAAGAAACTATGGCTTCGACTGATTCCCCCGAATATCAACTAAAAGAAAACTTGATATCTTTAGGGGCAATAGTAGAAACAACAGTAATATATATTTACACTTCATCTTTTCAAAATCGTTTACAGATTGCATCATATGTTGATAATTTTAAAAATAAAAGCGAAGAAGTTGAAATATCCTATTCAGATTTCATTCAATCTGTAACCACGGAATTCGCATCAATGGTTAGGGTGTTTAGTTCGGTATTAATAATATTTTCTTCCGTGTCATTAATAGTTTCAGCGATTTTAATAGGCATTATTACCTATGTATCGGTCATTGAAAGAATTCGAGAAATTGGTTTATTACGAAGTATTGGTGCCAGGAAAATAGATATCGCCCGTTTATTTATTACCGAAGCGGCGATTATTGGTTTTTTTTCTGGCTTAATGGGAGTGGTGGGGGCTCGACTTTTTGTTAATCCTATCAATGAATTTGTTGTTAGGATGATTAAAGATTATACGGTTTTGTTCCCCGGGATATCTCAGGTAATAGTGGCGAAATTCGAATTAAAATATTTATTGGTTTTAATATTCGGAAGTATGTTATTAACAGTATTTGCCGGGCTTATTCCGGCAATTGCCGCATCGAGAAAACTTCCGATTAAAGCATTAAGAACAGAGGGGTAGAAATGATAAAAAAATTTATAAACTATTACCGGCCGCATTTAGGTTTATTTATAATTGATATGATTTGTGCAATGCTTATATCGGTTATTGATCTAATATTTCCGATATTTACAAATCGTGTTCTAAGAACTTATATTCCAAACAATCAAATTCATCTTGTTTATATTTTTGGATTAGCTTTATTATTAATATATATGGTAAGATTTTTATTATCATACGTTATCGGTTACTGGGGTCATGTAATGGGCGTTCGTATCGAAACCGATATGCGTTCTGATTTATTTCAAAAACTTCAAACAATGGATTATCAGTTTTTTGATAATAAGCAAACCGGAGAACTAATGACTAATTTAACGTCGCATATTCATGATGTTGCTGAAATGAGTCATCATGCGCCTGAAGATTTATTTATTTCAACCATAATGTTAATCGGCAGTTTTTTTATTCTGCTTAGAATTCATCATATTTTAACTTTAGTTATCTTTGTTTTTTTGTTATTCTTAATTACTTTTTCAATTTCCCGACGCAAAAAAATGATGACCAGCTTTCGCACATCAAGGGGTGTTCAAGGAGAACTCAATGCCGAAATCGAGAGTAGTTTAAGTGGAATCAGACTGACGAAAGCTTATACCAATGAACCCTATGAATATCAGAAATTTGAAAAGGTTAACTATGCTTATCGCCAAGCTCGTTCGAATATTTTTAAACAAATCGGCCTTTTCTCATCAGGTAATGCTTTTTTTATTAGTCTTACTAATTTAGCGCTCTTAATTTTCGGAGGATATTATGTTTATAAAAATCAAATTGATTATATCGATTTAACAACATATTTTTTGTATGTTAACTTTTTGATAAGCCCGATTCAGCGACTAATTAACTCCATGGAACAATTACAACAAGGTTTTTCCGGTATTGAAAAATTTTATCAATTAATGCAAGTCCAACCGGGAATAGTTACATCTCCCAATCCGGTTTTTAAAACAAGCATTAAAGGCGATATTGAATTTAGGGATGTTGAATTTAGATATAATCAAGATGACAATGAATATATTCTTAATAATTTTAATTTAACTATTCCGGCAGGAACCAGGGTTGCTTTAGTTGGTGAAACCGGAGTTGGAAAAACTACAATATCGAAATTGGTACCGAGATTTTATGATGTTGAAAGTGGTGAGATTTTAATTGATGGTGTTAATGTAAAAGATTATGATTTATATAATTTACGTCAGGCAATTGGTACGGTTCAACAAGATGTATTTATTTTTTGGGGAACAATTAAGGATAATATTTTATTTGGCAGACCCGATGCCACTTTTGATGAAGTAGTTGCGGCAGCTAAAAAGGCACAAATTCACGATTTTATTTTATCTCTTGATGATGGATATGACACGATGACCGGAGAAAGGGGCGTAAAACTTTCTGGCGGTCAACAGCAAAGAATATCCATAGCCAGATTATTTTTAAAAAATCCGCAAATATTGATATTAGATGAAGCAACATCATCGTTGGATAATATTACGGAAAATATGATTCAAGAATCTTTTGAAGAACTGTCCAAAGGAAAAACGACCATTATGATTGCTCATCGGCTTTCAACCATTCAAAATGCCGATGAGATAATTGTGATTAGTCGAAACGGCATTGAGGAAAGAGGAACACATAGAGAATTAATATCTAAAGGGGGATATTATAATAGTTTATATAATGCAACCGTATACCTATAAATATGATATAAAAAACGACTCACTTAACGGGTCGTTTTAAAATGTTTCTAACACGATTGGGCAGTGATCACTACCCAAGACTTCATCGCAAATAATAATGTCTTTTAACCGATTGATTAACCTTTTTGACAATAAAAAATAGTCAATCCGCCAACCAACGTTGTTCTGCCGGGCGTTAAACATATAACTCCACCAAGTATATTGAATTTTTTCCCGATAAAGATGACGGAATGTATCAACAAAACCACTCTCAAGCAGTTTTTGAAATTGCGTCCTTTCTTCAATAGTATATCCTGCGTTTCTTTCGTTTGTTTTAGGATTTTTTATATCAATGGGATTGTGAGCAACATTGAAATCACCACAAACGATAACCGGTTTAATCAAATCTAGTCGGTTGAGATACTTTCGAAAGTTATTATCAAATTCCATTCGATAAGACAGACGAGTTAACTGTCTTTGGGAATTTGGCACATAAACATTTACAAAATAAAAATCATTGAATTCAAGTGTAATAATTCTGCCTTCATCAATATAGTATTGATTATCTATTCCATAAACAATGTTATTAGGATCAAATTTACTGTAGATTAATGTACCGGAATAGCCTTTTCTTTCAGCGCAATTCCATATTTCTTTATAATTGTCGAATTCAAAGTGTTTTTGATTTTTCTGCATTTTTGTTTCTTGAACGGCAAATAAGTCAACATCTATTTTATTAAAAAAATCCGTGAATCCTTTATTCAGACAAGCCCGTAATCCATTAACGTTCCATGATGCTAATTTCATAGTATACCTCTCTTCTCCTTACTGATTATGTATATTATAACATAGGCTTTAGTAATTATTATTAGTAATCGCTATTTTTTTACAAATTTTCACTATTCAAAAGATTATGATTAATAAGAGAGGACAAGTCTATGAATAAATATATCAATATTATAATAATTAGTTTTTTTTCAGTATTGACATATTATCTTAAAATTGGTTTTGTTTTTTTTATTCCGATAGTGTGTTTTTTTGCTTTTCATAATCCTAAAAATATATTATTAATAATTCCTTCATCATTGCTCGGATTGTTATGGTTTAATCGTGAAGGTTTACTATATCTTGCGGTTTTGCTTTTAGCAATATTAATTTTTATGCTAATAACACAAAATCGAAATTATTATATTAATTTGTTATTTATCTTTATAATAAGTCTAGTATCTGCGGTATTTCCTCAGCCAAACTTTGAATTAATTTATATTATATTTTTCGCACTGGTAAGTACCGTTATTTATGCATATTTTTGTTATAACATTCAAGGCCCGCTCACAAAGCAAAATCGCACACGGAATTTTGCTTATAATGAAACGATAATGGCAATTTCTGCAGTGTTGGGGGCAACCGCCATTCCTGGCTTAATGAATATACCATTATTTGTTGCAATGTATTTTGCCATGTATCTTTCACAAAATCGCTATTATATTCATTCGGTATTTTTTAGTTTAATGACAATGCTTTTTCTCCGTTTCGTTTTTGATATTGAAGAAAGCATATTAATTCCTTTTGTCAGTGCTTTTTATATTTTCCCGTCGATTTATGCTCCTCTTTCTTTAATTTCCTTTTGTCTTTTGGGATGGTTTTCTAATACGCCTTATTTTAATCCTTTAACATTACAAATTACGATTGGCCTTGCTATTGTATTTGAAATAATAAAATTTATGATCATTAATATTCATGAAGGCAAAGATTTGGCGGCCGGTATATATCAAAGGTCATTGGAAAATATTAATAATGAAGTTATCGCCTTTGCCAGTTTTCTTGATCTTTTTTCTCGAAGCTTTGCGACACCGAAGGAATATAATCAAAAATTAAGCGAGGGGATCAACAATTTAACCCATTTTTATTGCGAATCATGTTATGTTCGCAACGAATGTTACTCAAAAAATAAAGGAAAATTATATACCTTTTTTAAAAATTTGATTTTATATGCTAAAAGAAGCAATTATGAGTTTAGCGACTCTGAGGAATCTGTTTTTTTAAAAAGTTGTCCCTATATAGTAGAAATGAGAAAAAGCAGTATTTTAATTAATGAGAAGTTAAATTTGTCAGCGACATCCACCAAATCCAATGCTTTAATTGCCCAAATCAACGGTGTTTCAAATATATTACGCCAGTATAGTGTTGATAATTCTTTAAAGAACGAATTGGACATCGAAATATTTGAAAAAATATATCAAGGATTATGTGATTATGGATTTAACGTTTGTTATTTTCAACCTCAAAAAATGCTAATTAATGATTTTTTAATTGAAACCGGAATTAAAGGTGAAACTTTTAATAATATAAAAATCATTATCGAACTGATTTGCAATAATCACATAGAACAAAATGTAAGCTGCCTTTTTAAATCCGTATCCCGGGGAAAAACGTATGTCAATATTGTGCCAAAAATCAATTATGATGTCGAATATGGATATGGTTCTATTGCTCAAGAAGGTAACAGTGTTTGTGGTGATAATTATCTGATTAAGCACTTAACCAATACAAAATTAATAGCCGCTATTAGCGATGGTATGGGAAAAGGATTTATGGCTAATCAAGAGAGTGCCACAACCCTTAAATTGGTAGATGAAATAACTAATACGGAAATAACGGCCGAGACGGCCTTGCAGATATTAAATACTTTCTTTTTTATTCAGGATTATTTAGAAAAGTACAGCACCCTTGACTTTTTACAACTTGATCGCGCTCAGGGCTATTTATTATTTTATAAAATGGGAGCGGCATCAAGTTATATTTTCCATAAAGACGGTAGTTTTGAACGAATAATAAACGAAGGATTACCTTTTGGAATTGAAGAAATTATCGAAGCAAGAAAAATGATCATTAAAAATGAAGACATTATTATAATGGCAAGTGATGGGGTATTCGGCAATATTGTTGATGATAACGACTTTGAAACTTTTGTAAATGGAATAAAACATCTTTCACCACAAAAAATAACGTATGAAATATTGAATTATGCCCGAAAGCGCAAATCGAAATCTAAAGATGATATGAGTGTTATTGTATTAAAAATAATCGTTGCTTAACTGAAGCAACGATCTTTTTCTATTGGCCCTTCCCAACTGTCAATACCGCCAATTACATTTACAACCGGATAGCTTTGCTGTGCTAATTTCGTCACCAACTGGGCACTCCTGGTCCCGTTTTTACAAATAATATAATATGTAAAATGGGGATTAAGATAAAGCATCGGTTGTTTAATCAGTGTTTCCAGAGGAATGTTAAGCGATCCCGGGATATGTCCGCGCGCATATTCTAGCGGCGTTCGGATATCGACAATAATACAATTATTGAAACTATACAGATAAAACAGCTTATTTGCGTTGATTTTTTTATATTCATTTTCCATATTATCACCTATATATTTTATTTATTTTTTGTTTAGTTATGACTGATTATATTTTTTATTCTTAACATCTCGCTATAATAATGCTATAATATACATACTTAATTAAGTAGCTTGAAAGGAGAAAGTAGTTTTACTACTCTTTAAAACAATGAGTTTTGCTAATTTTTATTCTCAAAAGATGTATAAATATTTATTTAAAAATAGTAATTATCCGTATACTGAACGTTATTATCGATTTTTATTAATTAATTTTAAAGAACAAAATAATCAATTTAATTTTATGAATATTTTAGCAGAAGCGCTTGATGCCAAAGATATAATTGTTGTGGATCATAATTATTTTGTTTTTTATTTTAATGAAGATGAAATTGGAATTAAAGATATTTTCTTATCATTAACGGTTGATTTCGGCATTGTTGCTCGCGCTTTTAACAGTGGCAAAACCGATAGTCGCCGCGTTAATGATTTTCATATTATCTATTGTTATTACAAAGAGTTTTTGGAAAAGAAACCTTATAATTTCACCAATGTAACTGATTTAATTCTTGAAGTAATAAAAAAAGATATAAAAAAAATTAAAGAATTAAAACCGGCGATTTTAAATGACATATATGAAGATTCGCAAATGGAAAAATTAATTCTTTCTCTTTTCAACAACAATCTAAATGTTACTAAAACGGCAAAAGACGTTTATATGCACCGCAACACGGTAATTAATAAGCTTGAATATATAAAATCGGAAACCGGTTTGAATATTCAAAACTTTAATGACGCATTATGTATGTATTGGTTAATCACAATAAAATAAAAATTTGTGCAACCTGCACATTGAATAATTTACAAAATGATAGTATAATTGAGTTAAATTAATAGAAAGGGAGATATTATTATGGCAACTGTTACAATGAAAAACTTAAATAAGGTCTTTGACGGAAATGTCCATGCCGTTGCCGACTTTAATTTACACATTAAAGATAAAGAATTTATTGTTTTGGTCGGGCCTTCCGGCTGCGGAAAAACTACGACGCTAAGAATGGTTGCCGGTCTTGAAGATATCACATCCGGAGAGTTAAGAATAGACGATGAAGTGGTAAATGATGTAGCGCCTAAAGATCGTAATATCGCAATGGTATTTCAAAGTTATGCTCTTTACCCTCATATGTCAGTATATGACAATATGGCATTCGGTCTTAAATTGAGAAAATTTTCCCGTGATGAAATTGACCGGAGAGTGCAAAATGCTGCCGAAATCCTTGGCCTTAAGCCTTATCTTGAAAGAAAACCGAAAGCTTTATCCGGTGGTCAACGCCAAAGAGTAGCATTAGGAAGAGCAATTGTTCGCGATGCCAAAGTGTTTTTAATGGATGAGCCGTTATCAAATCTTGACGCTAAACTGAGAGTTCAGATGAGATCGGAAATCATTAAAATTACAGAAAGACTCGGTATTACAACCATTTACGTTACTCACGACCAAGTTGAAGCCATGACGATGGCGACACGGATTGTCGTCATGAAAGACGGTTATATTCAGCAGGTAGGTTCACCTAAGGATATCTACGATTTCCCCAACAATATATTTGTTGGCGGCTTTATCGGAACACCGCCGATGAATTTTGTTGAAGGTAAAGTGACTGATGACGGCTACTTTGAATTAGGGAATCATAAACTTGGCATTGGCCGATTGAAAATTCCCGCAGATAAAATGGAATATATGAAAGAACAAAAACATATTGAAAAACCAATTGTATTGGGGATCAGACCTGAAGATATTTTTGATACACCAGTTAAAATTGCCGAATATCCCGATTCAGTTGTAAGAGTTAAAGTTGATGTGGCGGAATTGTTAGGTGCTGAAACATTGATATATGCGGTTATGTTCGGCCAAGATTTAGTTGCAAAAGTTAATGCAAGGATTGACATACATATGGGTGATGACATTGAACTCGCCTTAGATATGAATAAATGTCATTTCTTCGATCCGGAAACCGAACAAAGAATTAAGAAATACTAAATTAGCCACCGATATATGGTGGTTTTTTTATGAACAAAAACACGCTTTATTTTTATCAATACGATAATGAACTATTGGAAATTAATATTGATTACCGCAAAATCCATCACCTTACACCTACACAATTATTCAATAAGCTATTATTAAAAGAAATGACGACTTTAAAGGGACGTCTTGAGGCTATAAAACTTATTTTTTCTTACTCCTACAATATTCCGATATATATTAATCAAGATATGGTATTTTTTAAAGTTTTTGGGAAAGATAAAATATGGGTCAACGGCAGTAATGTTTCCGAAATAAAAAATAGAAATGATAAAGGAATAATCATTTTTAAATGTGGAAAACTGTTGGAAACCACAAAAACCTATCGAACATTAAAAAACATTTATCACAAAGTTTTAGAAGTTAAAAATTATAAAAACGATTTATTTTCTGTTTAAAAGATATACTTTTTTCCAAAAAAGTGGTATACTTGTAAGGAAGTATTATAATTACTAAAAGTAAAGGAGATCGACATGAGTAAAAAAACCATTAGAGATGTCAATTTAAAAAACAAAACGGTTTTAATCAGAGTTGATTTTAATGTTCCGATGAAAGACGGAAAAATTACTGATGATAATCGAATTGTCCAAGCACTGCCGACGATACGTTACGTCTTGGAACAAAATGCTAAAGTTGTATTATTCTCGCATCTTGGTCGGATTAAAACGGAAGAAGACAAACAGAAAAATTCTTTATATCCGGTCGTTCAAAAGTTAATTTCGCTTTTACAATATCCGGTTACATTTATTGATGAAACAAAAGGTTCAAAATTGGAAAAAGCAATTAAAAACATGAAAGCGAAAGACATCATTATGGTCGAAAACACCCGCTTTGAAGATTTGAATAATAAAGCGGAATCTGGAAACAGTCCCGAACTGGGGAAATATTGGGCATCATTGGGCGATGTTTTCGTAAATGATGCATTCGGTACCGCCCATCGCGCTCATGCTTCTAATGTTGGAATCGCTTCTAACAGTAAAGATGCTGTTGCCGGTTTTTTGGTAGAAAAAGAGATTAAGTTTATCGGTGAAGCAGTAAATAATCCGAAGCGTCCGTTTGTTGCTATTTTAGGCGGCGCTAAGGTAAGTGATAAGATCTCGGTTATTGAGAATTTATTAAATAAAGCCGATAAAATCCTAATTTGCGGTGCTATGGCATACACTTTCTTTAAAGCCTTAGGCTATGAAGTCGGTACCTCAAAATGCGAATTGGATTATGTTGATTATGCAAAATCTTTATTAGAAAAAGGGAAAGACAAGATTATTTTACCCCTTGATACAGTAGTAACAAAAGAATTTTCAGAAAATGCTGAAGGCATAATTGTACATTCCAATGAAATTCCTAATGATATGATGGGAATGGATATTGGTCCGAAAACGATTGAATTATTTAAAAAGGGGCTAGCCGGTGCAAAGACAATCGTATGGAATGGACCGGCAGGCGTTTTTGAGTTTAGTCAGTTTGCAAAGGGAACCAATGAAATTTGTCATATTCTTGCTGGATTGGACGATGCGATAACCATTATTGGCGGCGGCGACAGTGCCGCAGCAGCCATCAACTTTGGTTTTGAAAATAAATTTACTCATATTTCTACCGGCGGCGGGGCAAGTTTAGAATTTTTGGAAGGAAAAGAATTACCGGGAATAGCGGCACTCGATGATAAGTGTTGCTGTTGCTGTAAATAAAAGGAGTAAAATAATGAGAAAACCAATCATAGCCGGCAATTGGAAAATGTTTAAAACCCGCGATGAAGCATTGCAATTTGTTTATTCTGTTGTTAATAAGGTTCCCGATATTAATAAAGTTGATAGTGTTATTTGCGCTCAATTTACAGTTCTCCGTTGCCTTGTTAAAAGACAAGGATCAAATCTAAGAATTGGCGCTCAAAATATGCATTATGAAGACGAAGGGGCCTTTACCGGAGAAGTATCAGCATCAATGTTGCGTTCGATTAATGTTAGTTATGTTATTATCGGTCACAGCGAAAGAAGAGCGATGTTTAATGAAACTGACGAAACGATAAATCGTAAATTACATAAAGCTTTTGAAAATGAGTTAATCCCGATATTATGTGTTGGTGAATCATTGACCGAAAGAGAATCGGGTCAAACCGAACAAATCATCGGCCGTCAACTTGATTTAGATTTAGACGGTCTATCTAAAGACCAAATTAAAAACTTAGTTATAGCTTATGAACCGATTTGGGCCATTGGCACCGGCAAGACTGCTTCAAGCGCGACGGCTAATGAAACATGCGGATTTATCCGGCAGTATATTGGGCAAATGTATGACGATGAGACGGCGGCGACAATTCGGATTCAATACGGAGGCAGTGTTAAACTTAATAATATCGATGAACTGATGAACATGCCGCATATAGATGGCGCTCTAATCGGAGGTGCCAGTTTAAATAGCGATGATTTTGTTGAATTGGTCAAAGCGGCAATAAAATAAATAATTCTTGACTTTTATATTAAATAGAGTATAATATTTAAAGTGCGCTACAAGCAGCGCCTGAATGAATGAAATAACGCAGATGATTCCTGCAGAGGGGTAAGTAGCTTGCTGCTAAGGCGAAAGCCGTTTATCAATCTATTATTTTGTTTGATTCAGGTCCTTTGTAAATATTAATGAAGGAGGAAAAACATGTCACGTTATACCGGACCGAGCTGGAAGATTTCTCGTCGCTTAAAGTATTCAATTTTAGAAGACGGAAAAGAATTAAAAAAACGTCCTTATGCTCCTGGTCAACACGGATTGAGACGCAGTAAATTATCTGAATACGGATTACAATTACAAGAAAAACAAAAAGTCAGATTTACCTATGGTGTAAGCGAAAAACAATTTAAAAAATTTTTTAGTCTTGCCAGAAAAATGAAAGGTAAACAAGGTGATAACTTTTTAATCTTACTTGAATCCAGATTAGATAATTTAGTGTATCGGATGGGTCTTGCTGTATCGAGACGTCAAGCCCGTCAATTGGTTACACATGGACATATTACCGTTGATGGTAAAAAGGTTAATATTCCGTCTTATATCGTTAAACCAGGTCAAGTCATTGGCGTAAAAGAATCTTCTGGGAAAATGGTTATTATTCAAGAAGCGCTCAATTCTTTAGTTCAAAGAAAACAGTATGTAACATTTGATGAAGCAACAATGTCTGGTCAATATGTCAGATATCCTGAACGAGAAGAATTTTTGCCCGACATTAAAGAGAATTTGATTGTAGAATTTTATAACCGATAAAAATAAGAGAAGTGCATAAAAGGCACTTCTCTTATTTCTTATGGGATTCTAAATAAGATTCACTCCCCTATTATTTTCTTTTACTCTTTTAATATTACGAGCAATAATTACGACAATTTGCTCTAAAAAACGTTTATCAACGGTAGAAAAGCGATTAAACAATTTACTGTCTAAATCAAGAACTCCGTAAATTTCATCATCAATAAAAATAGGGATTACAATTTCGGAATTTGTCGTCTCATCACATGGTATATGACCATCAAATTCATGGACATTGCCAACGACAATTGTTACCTTATTCTCAACACATTTACCGCATACGCCAAAACCGATACGAATCGGATTACATGCAACTTTTCCCTGAAAAGGGCCTAAAATCAAATAATCTTTTTTAAGAAGGTAAAACCCGGCCCAATTAATGTTTTTTATATGTTCTTTAATTAAAGCTGATGTGTTTGCCAATATAGATATTTCGTGATGTTCTGTTTCAAGTAAATTTTCAATAACGTTTATTAAATTAAGATAGCTTGTTTTTTTGTTAATTAGAATCACCTCCCAGCATAATAATGCATTAAAGTAAAGACCTTATTAATTTTATCTTATTAAAGTGAAAATATCAAGATGCTTTGATTATTTTTTATTATACTTTAATAAAAATCGATATTATTGTATAATATATAAAAGATAATATCAATCGGAAACAGGTGTTATAATGATATATTTAGATTATACGGCGACAACGCCAATTGACCAAGAAGTATTGGATACTTATACCAGAGTTGAAAAAGACTTTTTTGCCAATGTCAGTTCTATGCATAAACTTGGTCAAAGGAGCAATTACTTATTTGAAAAGGCTAAATCAGAAATTAAGGATATGCTAAATCTTAAGCAGCATTATTTAATTTTTACCGGAAGTGCATCAGAAGCCAATAATCTGGCGATTCTTGGGATTGTCCGAAAATATCCTCAAGGTAAAATTATTACTACAAAAATTGAACACTCCTCCGTTTATGCCGTATATCAACAGTTAGAAAGCGAAGGCTATACGGTTAAATACCTTGATGTTGATACAAAGGGTATTATTAATTTACAACAACTAGCATCGTATTTAGATAACGATACTGTTTTAGTATCGATTATGTGGGTAAATAATATTATAGGTTCAATACAACCAATTGATAAAGTCATAGAGATAATAAAAAATTATCCAAAAGTAAAACTGCATGTTGATGGGGTTCAAGGTTTATGTAAAATAATACCGGATTTCAATTTTGAAAAAATTGATTTATTGACATTCAGTGCACATAAGATATATGGGCCAAAAGGAATCGGCCTGTTAGCTTTTAAAGAAAATATAGAACTAAAAAAAATCACTTATGGTTCAACTGTCCAATACAATATTCGGCCGGGGACGGTTGATTTGGCTGCTGTTGCCGCCTTATGTAAAGCCATTAAAAAGTATTATCCTCAAACTAAAAAACATTATCTTATTGTTAAACAGCTTAATAATTATTTGAGAAAAAAATTGCAAAGAATTTCAGGCATTATTATTAATAGCAGTCCCGATGCCAGCCCTTATGTTTTCAATATTTCTATTCCTGGGCACAATGGCGAAACAATAGTTCATTTTTTAGGGAATAACAATATTTATGTTTCAGCCGGTTCGGCTTGTTCTTCCAAACTCAAAAGGTCCGATCGAATCGTATTAAATGTTTCTAAATCGGAGGATTTCGCCACATCATCAATAAGAATCAGTCTCTCACATTTAACTACTTATCAAGAAATTGATAAATTAATAGAAATATTACTGCAGGTGAATTAACAATGTATGATTTAATATTAGTTAGATACGGGGAAATGACCCTTAAAAAGAAAAACTATCGTTACTTTTTACAGCAAATGAATCGAAATATTAAAGCAAAATTAAAAAAACATCCCAAATTAAGATTTTTCAATACTGATTACCGCTTTTATATTTATTTGAACGGCGAAGACTATCGTCCGATTATTGAACAACTGAATATTGTTTTTGGATTATCTTCTTACAGTCTTTGTGTAAGAGCTGATTCTGATTATGATAAGATTGCTGAAAAGGCAATTGAATTGATTAAATTTGAAAAAAAGCAGGCATTATGTACATTTAAGGTAGAGACCAACCGGAGTGACAAAACTTTCCCCGCAACATCACCGGAGATTACAAAAGAAGTTGCCAGCCGGGTGTTACCGCATGTTTCCGGACTATTAGTTGATGTTCATAATCCTGATTTAACTCTCCATATTGATTTGCGTCACGAAGGAACATATATTTATATAAACAGCATTAAGGGATTGGGCGGGTTTCCCGGTGGTGTTTCCGGGAAAGGATTATTAATGTTATCGGGGGGTATCGATAGCCCGGTTGCCGGATTCTTAGCTTTGAAAAAAGGCATTGATTTGGTTGCTCTCCATTTCGCCTCTCCTCCTTATACCAGTGATATGGCATTACAAAAAGTTATTGATTTATTGCAGGAGTTAGTAAAATATACCGCTCAAGACAAAATCAAATTGCTAATTTTCCCCTTTACCGAAATTCAAGAAGCGATATTTGAAAATGTTGATAGTATATATAATATAACGATTATGCGACGACAGATGTACCGAATTGCGGATATTGTATGTCGTAAATATGATTTAGATATTATCGTAAATGGCGAAAGCATTGGTCAAGTTGCATCTCAAACTATTGAGAGTATGAAAGTAATAAACGAAGTAACTAAATTGCCGATTATAAGACCGCTAGCAACTTATGATAAAGAAGAAATAATAGCAATCGCCCGTAAGATTGGTACTTTTGAGGTTTCGACCCGTCCTTATGAGGATTGCTGTACAATATTTGTTCCGGAACATCCGGTGATTAAACCTAAAATGGAAAGGGTTGAATTTCAAGAAATAAAATGTGATTTTTCAAATTTAATTAATAAAGCAATCGATAATATTGAAGTAATTAATTTGGAAAAATCAAAAAAATATTCAATATTTGAAAAAATGAAAATCTCTGGTAATTATGAAATCTAAGTATAAAAAATTCTTTTCATCTCACAATAATAATGCCTAAAAAATCGATTAATTATAATGGCAACAATTGCTTGATAAAAAATTGGTTATTTTAATGAATAATGTAAATAATAAAGATGACAGGAGGTGAAAAGAATGAATACTTCATCTTTTAATCCCGGAGCTGCCGGAAAAACCCAGAATAAAAACAAGTTAGTTGTTCCTGGAGCGCAGAATGCGATTGATCAAATGAAATATGAAATTGCAAGTGAATTCGGTGTCAATTTAGGGCCGGACGCAACTGCGCGTCAAAATGGTTCTGTTGGTGGAGAGATTACTCGTCGTTTAGTAAAACTTGCTCAATCTAATTTAGGTTCTACAACAAACAGATAATTAACTAATAAAAGAAGTGCTTTAAAGCACTTTTTGTTTTTTTTATAGAAATATAATTTAAATTATGATATTATAATATAAGGGAAAAGGAGACGACATTATGAAAGAAAACGAAAATAAAATAACTCTTGAAGAACATCAAGAAAGTGAAAATGTAGAATTTTTGATTTATGAAATTGACCTTCGCCGGCAAGAAATAGATGCCATTTTAGAAAATTATGAATTCGAATTATACGAAAAAGGCAATGAGGTTCTTACCGAAGAAGAGTATATTAATTTAAAAGAAGAATATAAGCAATTAAAAAAGAAAAGGAAAAATTTAATAAAATCCAAGGGGGAAAAAACGATATGGGATGAAATACCTTTGTGGATGGGATTCTATGCTGTATTTCAGTTTTTATTTTCATTTTATTATATCCAGGCATTATTAAGCGTATATTTTGCAAAACTATTATTAGACTTGTTTTCGCAATCAAACAGTTTAGCCTTTAATATTTTCAGTTTTATTTTACCGTTTTTAAGCGTTGTTGCTTCATTAATCATTTTATTGTTATTAAAGAACAAAAAGCGGAAAAAAGTTTTCCTATTTGTCTTCCTTATTCAGTTAGTTGAAACCTTGATTACAGTCGGTTTAATGCTATCGATTATTTTGAAGTCGTGAGAAACAATGAGAAAAATCGATTCTGTAAATAATCAGTTTATTAAAAAATTAGCGAAACTTCAATTGAAAAAATATCGCGATCAAGCGAAAAAATTTTTAATAGAAGGATATCATATGATTGAAGAGGCAACTCAAAGCGGATTATTAGAAACAGTTCTTATATGTGATGAAATTGATGTTGTTGACGGGCCGGAAAATATCATAGTTACCGAAGGGGTTATTGAAAAATTGGCGCAATCAAAAACGCCGCAAAAGATTATCGGAGTTTGTCGCTACTTTCCGCAAAGATTAATTGACGGGCAACGATTTTTATTGCTTGATGATATCCAGGATCCGGGTAATTTAGGAACATTAATTAGAAGTGCTTTGGGTTTTAAGGTGGATTGTGTGATTGTTAGTCCCGATTCGGTTGATATTTATAATGATAAAGCGCTTCGCGCCACCCAGGGAGCCATATTTAAATTAAAGGTTATAAATGCGGAATTACTTAAGACAATTAACCATTTAAAAAGTATTGGTATTAGGATTTACAGTACTTCCCCGGATGGCGGGACACCCTTGTCGACTTTGGCAAAAGAAAAAGCTTATGCATTGGTTTTAGGCAATGAAAGCCGTGGCGTAAGTAAAAGGATAGAGGAAAGTTGCAATCGTAATATTTATATAGAAATCAATAATAAACTAGACTCTTTAAATGTTGCGGTTGCCGGCAGCATTATTATGTATTATTTTAATTCGTGAGAATCAATTATTGATTCTTTTTTTTTGGATTTATTTCTTTTTTGCAACTAATTTGGTTTTTTGCTTTACTCATTTTGGAATTATTGTAAAATAACATTTACATTATTCAATTTGCATTTTGAGAATTAATAAACAAACATTTTATAAAAATCGTTTTAGAAGGGTAAAATAAATAATAAACGATTAACAAGATAAAGGATGTTATTATAATGAGAGAAACCAAAATACCAAACAAACTGGCAAATGAAAAATCGACTTATTTACGGCAACATATTTTTAATCTTGTCAACTGGTATCCCTGGAGTGAA
>JALOBF010000047.1 GCA_023228385.1 Bacilli bacterium | reverse complement strand
GCAAAAAGAAGCGGATAAAATTATTACTGATGTTGAACGGCGGGCTGACGACAGGATTAAAACCAAAACCATCGAATTTGAGCAACAAGCCAAACATAACTTATTAAAAAAGAAAAAAGAGTTAATTGATCAGGTTTTTTTAGCCGTTATTAAAAAGTTGAAAGGACTTCCTGACGATAAATTTACTAGTCTTACAGTAAAAATGTTAAAAACGGAAAAACTCGTCGGTAATGAAGTTCTTAAAGTTGCCGCTGATGAAATTGAACGTTATCGTGGTTTGTTTTCTTTGGAAAAAAATAAAAACGAGTTTTATAATCTTGATAAACTAAACACTTTATTGGGTCCTAATTATCATCTTAAACTATCAGCCGCGCCGGTTGATATCGACGGCGGGTTTCTGGTTGTCGGAAAGGAATATGATGTAGATTTGTCATATCGATCATTACTGACGATTATTAAAGAAAAGTACGAGCCTGAAATCGCAAAAATTATTTTTCAAGCGGAGGAATAAGATGAATTACCCATATGCTAACGGGATTATAAGTGCTATCGAAAATCGGCTTTTTGATCGCAATCAATATGCTAAACTTTATAAAATGGATAAAGACGATTTTATAAAGCAATTACTCGATTATGGCTACGGTCGCGATGGTAATTCAATTGAGGTAATAATTGAATCCGAATTGGCGCAACTAAGAAGATTTCTTGATGAGATTTCACCGGATTCTCATCTAACCGATCTTTTCTTTATTGAAGCCGATGCCATTAATATAAAAGCGGCTTTTAAAAACAAGTTTTTTGCCAGCCGAAATGTGTTTTTTATGACCGGCGGTAATATAACTTCCGAGGATTTACATTTGGCTGTTTTTTCTGAAGATTATTCAACATTAGATAAAAACTATGCAGGTTTAATTAAGGAAATTTCTTCTCTATTAAGAGAAATCGATAACCCGCATCGTTTAAGCACGACAGTTGATAAAGCCATCTACCGATATATTTTTAAACATTTACCGCTGGTACCTAATTTGGCTCTTAAAGCATATTTTCAATTGTCGGTTGATACCAAAAACATTATAACGATGGTTCGAACCCAAGCTCTTGGTTGGGAAATTGACCGTTTTGCGGAAATGTTTTTAAAAGGCGGTCTGATTGATTTTTCTGTTTTTATGGCAGCCTATTCGGCTACTGATAATATCTTAATTAATCTATTTAAAGATTTTTATCAAGAGAAAATCAGTATTGGACTTAAGAGATATTCCCAAAATCGGAATATTGATAGTTTGGAACGTTATTTCGAACAATTAATTATTAATATAATGAAAAATTACCGATATGATTCTTTTGGAATCGGACCAATCATTTATTATTATCTGGCAAAACAGGCTGAAGCGAATAATATTCGTCTGATTTATTCAGGGGACGAGGTTATCGGCGATTTAACGGAATATTAAGAAAGGCGGCAATGATATGAAAGAAAAAATAGATATCGCGGCAATCGGCAGCGATGATACCATAATTTTATTTAATGCCGTCGGTATCAAAACTTATATGGTCAAAAGTTCTTCCGAAGCAGAAAAAACTATTGCTCAATTAACTAATGAAAAATGTAGAATAATATATTTAGCGGAAGATATTTATGAAGTTATTCCCGAAACAATTGAGAAATATCAATACACGCCTTTTCCGATTATCATTCCCCTTCCGACAAAGACCGTCGCAAAGGGCGTCGGATTGAAGAAGATTAAAGATAATGTTGAAAAAGCCATCGGGATAAATATTTTTTAGAAAGGATGGTGGCAATGAATCGAAAAGAGAATAAAGTCGGAATTATATCAAAGGTATCTGGTCCTTTGATTGTAGCAAAAAATATGGAAGACGTCCAAATGTATGACGTCGTTCGCATCAGCGATAAAATGCTGTTTGGTGAAGTGATCGAGTTAAGGGGTGACCGTGCTTCAATTCAAGTATATGAAGAGACGGCAGGAATCGGCCCCGGTGAACCGGTGTATTATACTGATGAGCCCTTATCGGTGGAGCTTGGCCCCGGCTTAATTGAAAGTATTTTTGACGGTATTCAAAGACCGTTAGATTTAATATATGAAAAAACCGGCGATCGGATTCCGCTTGGTATTGATGTTCCCCGTTTGAACCGTGACCGTGTTTGGGATTTTAAAGCACTTGCCAACATTGGAGATCGGGTCGGGGCTGGTCATATTTTGGGTGAAGTTCAGGAAACTTCGGTGGTTTTGCATAAAATAATGGTGCCGGTAAATTTTGAAGGAACTATTACCTGGATACATCAAGGAAAAGCAAAAATCACAGATGTAATTGCGCGGATTAAAGACGATACCGGTAAAGAAACGGATATTACAATGTTACAACGTTGGCCGGTTCGGCGTGGGCGTCCCTATAAACAAAAATTGGCACCAAAAGAACCAATGGTGACAGGTCAGCGGGTTATTGATACATTTTTCCCGATTGCTATCGGCGGAATCGCGGCGATTCCCGGGCCGTTTGGAAGCGGAAAAACCGTGGTTCAACATCAACTTGCTAAGTGGGCCGATGCCGATATTATTGTCTATGTCGGCTGTGGCGAACGGGGCAATGAAATGACTGACGTTTTGAATGAATTCCCGCGGCTTCATGATCCTAAAACCGGCGAATTTTTAATGAAAAGAACGGTTTTAATTGCTAACACTTCAAATATGCCGGTTGCCGCCCGTGAAGCTTCAATCTATACCGGGATTACTATTGCCGAGTATTATCGCGATATGGGATATCGGGTTGCTATTATGGCGGATTCAACTTCGAGATGGGCCGAGGCCTTAAGAGAAATGTCCGGTCGCTTGGAAGAAATGCCCGGTGAAGAAGGTTATCCGGCATATCTTTCTTCCCGACTTGCCGAGTTTTATGAACGAGCCGGTCTGGTTAAGTGCTTAGGTACTGATGATCGCATCGGAGCCATTTCGGCAATCGGCGCCGTATCACCGCCGGGCGGTGATACTTCAGAACCGGTTTCGCAAGCAACCCTGAGGATTGTAAAAGTTTTTTGGGGTTTGAGTTCAGCTTTGGCTTATCGGCGTCATTTCCCGGCCATTGACTGGTTAAGAAGCTATTCGCTTTATGAAGAAAGTATGCGCGAATATTTTGATGTATATATTAAAAAAGATTGGTCCAGTCAAGTGCAAAAAGCCATGGAGATTTTGCATGAAGAGTCGCAATTGGAGGAAATCGTCCGACTTGTCGGTATTGATTCGTTAGAATTTCAGGACCGTTTGACGATGGAGTGTGCTCGCAGTATCCGCGAAGATTTTCTTCATCAGATTGCTTTTGATGAAGTCGACACTTACACTTCATTAAACAAACAATACGGCATTTTAAAAGCAATTCTTTCTTGGTATAATTTTGGACAGAAAGGATTGAAAGAACACCTTAACTTTTCTGATATCGCTAATATGAACGTCCGAGAAAAAATAGGAAGAATGAAATATATAAAAGAAGATGATTTTGAACGTGAATATCAAGAAATTATAAATAAAATTAATCAGGAATATAAGAATTTGTTGGCAGGTGATGATTTCGATGGCTAAGGAATATAAAACAATTAAAGAAGTCGTCGGCCCACTGATGCTTGTCGATCAAGTTGAGGGAGTAAAATATGACGAGTTAGTGAAGATTAAACAGGCAAGCGGTGAAGAAAGAATCGGCCGAGTTTTGGAGATTAATGAAGATAAAGCATTAGTCCAGCTTTTTTCATCTTCTCAAGGTTTAAAAATAGCTGATGCGAAGGCGACTTTCCTTGGTCATGGTATCGAAATCAAACTTTCACCGGATATTCTGGGACGTATATTTGACGGACTGGGCCGTCCGATTGACGGCGGCGGTGAAATAATACCCGATCGGGTTGTCGATATTAACGAAGCTCCCCTTAATCCCGTAGCCCGGGATTATCCTTCAGAATTTATTGAAACCGGAATCAGCGCTATCGATGGACTTAATACTTTGGTCCGCGGACAAAAATTACCGATTTTTTCAGCTTCGGGGCTTCCTCATGCCCGCTTGGCAGCGCAGATTGCTCGGCAGGCAAAAGTCAAGGGTAAAGATGAACAGTTCGCTGTTGTGTTTGCGGCCGTTGGTATTACTTTTGAGGAAGTCGATTTCTTTATTAAGGATTTTCAGAAATCCGGAGCGATTGAACGGTCAGTATTGTTTATGAATCTGGCCAACGACCCGGCGATTGAAAGAATCGCCACTCCGCGGATGGCAATTACCTGCGCGGAATATTTGGCTTATACATTGGATATGCATGTCCTTGTTATTATTACCGATATTACCAATTATGCGGAAGCATTACGTGAAGTTTCAGCAGCGCGAAAAGAAGTGCCGGGACGGCGCGGTTATCCCGGTTATATGTATACCGATTTAGCTTCACTTTATGAGCGGGCGGGTAGAATCAGAGGAAAGAAAGGCTCGATTACCCAAATCCCCATTCTAACCATGCCGGAGGATGATAAAACGCATCCGATCCCAGATTTGACCGGTTATATTACCGAAGGTCAGATTATTCTTTCTCGCGACTTATATTTAAGAGGAATCTTTCCGCCAATTGACGTTTTACCGTCATTGAGTCGGTTGAAAGATAAAGGTATTGGCGGCGGAAAAACACGCGAAGATCACGCCGATACGATGAACCAACTATTTGCCGCTTATGCTCGCGGTAAAGAAGCCAAAGAACTTTCAACGATTCTCGGTGAAGCGGCACTTTCCGATATCGATAAACTGTATAGCGATTTTGCGGTAGAATTTGAACAACAATATGTATCTCAAGGATATTATACGAATCGCAGTATAGAAGAAACGCTTGATATCGGTTGGAAACTTTTAACCATTCTTCCAAAATCGGAACTTAAACGAATTAGCCTGAAAAATATTGAAAAATATTATCCAGAAGAGGTGTAGAAGATGTCTTTCGCTAGAGTTAATCCTACACGGATGGAACTTGCCAGGCTTAAAAAACAGTTGTCGATAGCTAAGCGCGGATATAAGCTTCTAAAAGACAAGCAGGATGAGATGGTTCGTCAGTTTATGCTGATTATCAGGGAAACTCGTACTTTAAGAATTGAAGTTGAAGATCAACTTCAAAAAATTATAGTTCGTTTTACAAAAGCAAAGTTGAAGACGAATCGAGAAACAATTCTTGAGGCTTTAATGGTTCCGGCTAAAGCATTAAAAATTGATGTCAGTTCAAAAACAGTTATGAATATAAAACTGCCGACTGTCAGTTTTAAGGATGAAGGTAAAATAGACTTAACTTATGGTTTTGCTTTTACTCCGGGTGATCTTGATAAAGCAGTATTGGAACTGTCTGAATTATTACCGGAAATGATTAAACTATCACAACTTGAAAAACAATCCGATATGTTAGCCAAAGAAATTGAAAAGACTCGTCGGCGCGTCAATGCAATCGAATTCGTAATGATCCCGGAAATGACGGAATCAATCAAATATATTATAATGAAGCTTGAAGATAATGAAAGAAGCAATATTATCCGATTAATGAAGAGCAAAGAGATAATATTAGCTAAAACCAACAGCCTTTCCGATTAAATCGTTAAGGCTGTTATTATCGGATTGAACTTATATAATATTTCTTTTTAGTGATAAAAGTAAAAACTCATTTCCTTTGATGGTAATTGATGATATAATAAAGCAGAGCAAGCATCATATTATAATATTGGATAAGCTGTAGATTGAAGTTCTTTATTATTAATTCTAATTATTCCTGGAGGAAATGATTTGTGCAAAAGATTAATATTTATGGGCATATTATTTTATCTTTGTTTGCTATATTATTATTGTCAGCATTAATTGCCAATACTTTAAAAAAATCAATATTTTTATTTATTATCTTTTTATTATTTTTATCAGGAGTATTGTTATCAATAATTTTCGTTTTTATCAAAAATAAAAACACCCACGAGCAATACAAATTAATATGCAGGGATACAATAATTGACTTTTTGGCAGTTTTTTTGAGTGCAAACTTCACTTATTTTTTTGTGTATTATTTTAAAATCAGCAGCTTAATCGTCTCGCCGGCTGTCGGCTTTGTCGGAGCGCTAATTTTTCGTCGCCACCAATTACCAATATTTTGCGGTTCTTTTACCGGGATGACGAGCCCGGCCTTATTAGAAGTTTTTCCTATGGTTCTGGCGGCTTTATTAACATCATTTATCTATATATTATCTAAAAATGTATTTAATGGGTTTGGCGGGAAACTAGGCACCATTGCTTTTGCCGGCTGTATAATTACTGCGTTTTTGACAGGTCAATCTATTCTAAATAATATAGTCTTTACTAAAAGAGAAATTCTATTTATCGTTTTAGTTAGTGTTTTGGTTTCGCCGCTTACTTATGTACTAAATGAAAGGCTTAAATTAAGACCTGTTTTAGCAAGCAGTACAATCGGTTTAATAGGTGCTTTATTGCTTTTGAATGAAAATGTAGATTTTTGTATAACTTTGGTTTCTGTTATTTACGGAGCATCATTTGTCGGGATGACATCAAAAAATATACTTGTTAATGAAGGTGAGATTGCGTTAGCCGGTATGGTATACGGTCTTATCTTTTGTTATAATGCAACGCAGTTTTGCGGTGTCGGCGGTAAACTTGGGGTAACTGCTTTTGTCAGTGTTTTATGTCTGTATGGAATAATGTTTATTATAAAAAAACATTTTGGTTATTTATAAAAATTTAAGGAATATTAATTGAAAATTTTAATATTTTTGTATTGACTTATATATTATTTTTTGATATGATAATTTTTAGATATCTCCGAGTCTGTTTTTGGAGTGGGGAACCCAATTATTGGGGTGAATCTTATTAGTCAAGAAGGGCAACTTGGGTGCCCTAACCCGTCAGCTAACCCCATAGGAGTACACCAAGCGTATGACATGCTTTTGAAGCCGGTTATGCGCTTTTATTATTCATTAGTAATGCGCTAACCATCTTCATTAAAAAAATTTGATGAGGAGGATTAGTTTTTGAATGTTCTTTTAAAAATCAGTATTGTTTTGATTGTTGGGATTACCGGAGGAAAGGTTGCGAAATTAGCTAAATTACCCAATGTGTCCGGTTATCTTTTATTTGGTTTATTTTTGGGTCCTTCGGTGTTAAACTTTATTACTATTCAAGATTATAATTCGTTTTCGATAATAAATGAATTGGCTCTGGCGGTAATAGCTTTTAGTATTGGTAGTGAATTTATGGTAAGTGAAATTAAAAAGGTTGGTAGATCGATTGTTATTATTACGCTTCTCGAAGTTGTTGGCGCTGTGTTTATTGTTTTTGGAGTAATGTTTTTTATCCTAAGACAATCATTTGTTTTTAGTCTTATTATAGCTGCAATGTCTGCTGCAACCGCACCGGCAGCTACTTTATTGGTTATCCGTCAATATCGAGCTTATGGACCGTTAACTAAAACAATACTTCCCATTGTTGCACTTGACGATGTTTTTGGTATAATGATATTTGGTATTGCCTTGGCAATTGCAAAACTATCGACTGCTTCTTCAACCTCATGGTTTTTGATGGTTATTTCCCCTTTAATTGAAATCATTGGTTCTATTGTTTTAGGTTTAATCATCGGATTTCTTTTATCTTTTTTAGCTAAACGGGCAAAAGATGAAGAAGAAGTTCAGCTGTTATCAATTGCCGCAATCGGTGTTGCCACTGGTTTATCATTATTGTTTAAATTGTCACCATTGTTGACAAATATTATTGTCGGTACGGTTTTGGTGAATATCCTTAGTAATTCGCAAAGGGTATTTGGTTCTGTTAATAAATTTGCTGGTTCGTTTTATGTTTTATTCTTTACCTTAGCGGGAGCTAGTCTGGACCTGAAAATTTTAATTTCGATTGGAATCGTTGGTATTGCTTATATTTTAAGTCGTGCCGGCGGCAAAATACTTGGCGCTTATGTTGGATGTAAAACGGTAAAAGCCGAACCAAGCGTTACCAAATACCTTGGATTAGCTCTTTTACCGCAGGGAGGGATTTCCATCGGCTTATCAATATTGGTAAGGCAGCAATTGCCTGAATATGCGGCTGCAATCACTACAGTTATCATGTTCGGAGTTTTGGTTTATGAGATTTCCGGACCGATTTTTGCAAAGTTTGCTATCAGAAAAGCTGGTGAAATTAATGGTCTTGATCAATTGACCTCGTAAGTAAAAATGAAAGAAGGTATTATGAAATGTTTGTTTTATTTATAGTTTTAAATAAGGTTGATTATTTAGATGATGTACTTGAAGCATTAGTGAAGCAAGGGGTAAGGGGGGCAACAATTTTTGATAGTAAAGGTTTGGCCGGAGCGGTAGTTCATCGGCAAATGGAATCGATTCCCCTTTTCGGTTCTTTTAAAACTATTATTGACGGGGCTCATCCTTACAATAATACTATTTTTACTGTTGTAAGTGAGAGTATTTTAGATGATGTTGTAAAAGCGGTACAAAAGGTTTTATCTGAAGTAAAACATCCCGGAGCAGGATTTATGTTTACCGTTCCTGTTGGTGCCATATACGACTTGGGATATAAACAAAAAAAGAATTAATAAAAAAATAGCGAGTCAAAATAACAGAACTCGCATTTTTTATGAAAAAATAAACTATTATCTCATTTTTTTCATACGAATCGTTGGTAAAAGTTAATATCTACTTCTCTTTTTGGACAAAAAATGATAAAATTAGATGTGAAATAAAGAGATAAGAAGGATTTGATAATTGTGAATGAAAAAGTAATGGAAAAAATAATTGAATTTCGTAATCGGCGCAATTGGGAACAATTCCATACCGGAGATAATTTATCTAAATCATTAGTTATTGAAGCATCAGAACTTCTAGAATTATTTCAGTGGGGACATGAGGCAAAGGATGTTGAAAAACTAAAAGAAGAATTAGCTGATGTTTTGATATATGCTTTATTAATAGCAGAAAAATACGATTTAAATATTGATGAGATAATACTTGATAAAATTAAGAAAAATGAAAAAAAATACCCGGTTGAGAAAGCGTACGGATCATCAAAAAAATATAATGAATTATAATTTTAAGACATTATATGTTTTGACTATTATCACCTTTTTATAATAGAAACTAAGAGTTCGAACATACTATAAATGGTGATAATTATGAATGGTCAATATAGTCAAGAAAAGAGTCAAAATCAAAATGATATTTTGATTGAAGAAGCAAAAATGGTTGAGCACTCAACTAAAGCCGGGGGAATGTATACTCGGGAAATGGTTAAACAAGGTGAAAAAATCCTTGAACAATCACAAGAAAAACCGCAAGTAAAATGATGAATCAAGTCAATTTGATTCATCATTTATTTTGTTATTCCCCGTATCAAATCAGGCAAAAAATTTATTGACTATACCATTGAAATATAGTATAATAATAAAGCGTGGGAGGAATCTCCCCTTGTTTAACAAACCTTTTTATTTTTTTGTTAAACAAAAGTCGGGAAATAGCTCAGCTTGGTAGAGCGCCTGGTTTGGGACCAGGAAGTCGCGGGTTCAAATCCTGTTTTCCCGACCATTTATAAGCAGGTATAGTTTAATGGTAGAACTTCAGCCTTCCAAGCTGACCGTGCGAGTTCGATTCTCGTTACCTGCTCCATATTGAATGAAATGGTTTGATACATTTA
>JALOBF010000046.1 GCA_023228385.1 Bacilli bacterium | reverse complement strand
TTAAAACTCGGAACATCGGAAACATCTCCTTTATTGGGTTATTGCTTTTTTTAATACTTGGATATCAGCTTTCGGAACCCGGTCAATATCAAGAAGTCCGTTAATTTCAATTTGAACATCGGTTAATTGGGTGATACAAAATCCGCAGATTCGTTCGTTGGACCGCACGACTTTAACCAATTGATTTAACCGCTCTATATACTGTTCGGAGGAACGGACCTTATCGCCGTATCCCCAGCCTTTGTTTTCATGGCCATTCTCAAATCCGGTTCCGACAAACTCGGAAACAATAATCGGTTGATCCTGATATCGATACCCTTGGGCGAAAGGCAAACGGGTTTGTGTATAATTTACGCGGTTACCACCGGCCAGCATCCAATCGATATTGTCATAAAAGGAAGCCAAATCCGCCGGTGACTGGGCATAATTATGAAAAGTTATTAAATCGCTTACAACATGTTCCCAACCGTCATTGGTCACCACCGGACGATGACGGTCATAGGCTTTCGTTATATTGTATAAAGCTTCTGCCAAATGCTGATTCGTCGGATCAAACGCCACCCGCGGAATACCCCAACTTTCATTCATCGGAACCCAACAAACCGCCGACGGATGATTATAGTGTTGTTTTACGACCCGCATCCATTCCGGGACAATCGCATCGATGGTCGCATCCTTAAACTCATAAGCCGAAGGCATCTCGACCCATACCATCATTCCAAGGATATCGGCATAATAATAAAATCTTTCGTCTTCAATCTTCTGGTGCATTCTGATACCGTTAAAGCCGAGGGCTTTTGCCAACTCGATATCACGGATTAAGGCGGCTTCATCGGGAGCGGTCAGGCCGCTATCGCGATGATAGCCCTGAAATAATACCATTCGTAAATATATCGGATTATTATTTAATATAACCAAATCTCTTTCCGCCCGAAAACTCCGAAACCCAAAATATGATCCGACTTCTTCTTCTGCTTTATCGTTTTTTATTAATGTAAACTTTATATCATATAATTGTGGATTATCCGGCGACCAAAAGTGAACCCGAAAAGGGGTAAAGTCATTGGTAATATCAATCTTAAAATTTGTAATTCTTCTTGTTAGCTTTACGGTTGTATCACTGATTAAATGACCGTCAAAAGTTATTTCAGTCCGTAAATAATAACCTTCCTGAAATTGATTTAAAGCGCTTTCAAATTCAACAAAATAATCATTGATATCAGGCGTAATCTTGACGCTTTGTAAATAAGTTGAAGGAACAAATTCAGCCCAAACCGGTTTCCATATCCCGCTTGTTTCCTGATACCAACAACCGAACGGACTTCCCATCCAACTCTGTTTGCCCCGCGGTTGCGTCGCTTCCAATGTATCTTCCGCTTTCACAACAATCAAAGCTTTGCCGGTTGACTTATCGACAGCGGAAGTGATGTCAAAACTAAACCGCGTATAGCCGCCGGTATTTACACCGATAAACACGCCGTTAACCCAAACTTTCGTAATATAGTCGGAGCCTTCAAAGTGAAGAAGCAACCGGTTGGTCGATAGCGCGGCAACATCAAAAACGGCCTCACGGGCATACCAAAGATATTGATGAAGTGAGCGGTCAGAGTTACCACTGGCTTCGGTTTGATAACTGAAAGGAAGATTTATAGTTTGGGCTTGTGGGAAATTTTGATAATACTGCTTTGCTTCACCACAGTTGTTATCATCAAAAACAAAATGCCACTTTCCGCATAAATCATACCAATCATTCTTTACAAACTGGGGACGCGGATAATTTTCCCGATAACACCTTGTATGTTTCATAATTCCTCCAAAATTCTCGCAAATTCGACTTATCTATATTCTATCATATCAATATCGTATATGTCAATACTTGTTTGTGTTTTTACATATTAAGTATATATTTATGCGTATTTATACAGATAAAATATAACAAATATGATTTTAGTATTAACATAAATATAAAAATATGATATAATTAATATACTATCGATAAAAAAACCGAAATATTGACATATCTTCTATAATTTGGTAAACTTAATATAAATAAAAACAAATAGCGAAAGGTTAGAAACGATGAGAATTATTACTAATTTAACCGCAGGACTGGACATCTTCAGCGCTTTAAATTCCAAGGTAAGAATTAATATTATTAAACTTCTTAATTCCAAGCATAAACTGAGTTTCAGCGATCTGGCAAAAAATTTGGATATATCTATTAGTACCCTTACCCCTCATATAAAAAAACTCGAAAAAGCGGGAATAATCGAGGTAAAACTGTCGATGGACGAAAAGTATCCGGCTAAAGTCTGCACTTTAATCGAAAACAAAATCATCATTGAAATTATTCCCGAACATCCCGAATATAAATCATTCGAATTTGATATCGATGTCGGCAAATATTTTGATTATAATGTTACCCCGACATGCGGACTGGCCTCAGCCAAGAAATTAATCGGCTCTTTGGACGATCCGCGCTACTTTTCCCATCCGGAGCGGTTTGATGCCGGGATTATTTGGTTTACCCAGGGATATGTTGAATATCGAATTCCCAATTTATTGACCATTAACGAAAAACCCGAAGAAGTTCAAATTACCTGCGAACTTTGCAGTGAAGCTCCGGGTGTTATCAGCCATTTTCCTTCTGATATTTATTTTATTGTGAATGGAATAAACTTAGGCTATTGGACATCACCGGGGGAACTGTTTGACCGCAAGGGCCGTTACACTCCTGATTGGTGGTTTCAGAACTTCCCCCAATATGGCCGAATAAAAGTAATCACCGTCAATCATACCGGAACTTATCTTGACGGTCTTCTTCTTTCTCCGGTGACCGTTAGTGACTTAAATATGTCCAAATGCAGCGACATTTCCGTCAAAATAGAAATCCCGGAAAATGCGAAAAACATCGGGGGAATTACCCTGTTTGGCAAAGGCTTCGGCGACTATGATGTCGGAATCAAAGTAAAAGTATTGTACAAAAACGGCGAAAAGGAAAAAGCTGACCTTTAACAGTCAGCTTTTTATTTTGGTCAATTAATAAAAATAATTATATCAACATCATAGCGAAATATCGCCCGCTGAAGTATTACTCAATAGCAAAAGACAGCGATAATTGCAAAAATTGTTAATAACGAAAAGGCGATTTTGGTAACGCAATTCAACTGTATGCGATTCACTCTTTTAGTTTTAGTCACTATCGTTCCCTTGAAAAATCGTTACCGGCCTCCGGGAAAAAGTTTTAATCAATCAAGTGGTTTTCCTTTTTTTTATCGTCAGGGTTTAAAACGGACTTTATCGTTCATCTTATTGAAAGTATCAATATCGACTTTACATAATTTCCGATCATAAGTCAGAAAACCGTTGACCTCATCTTCAACGTCGCTTAACTGCGTATATATTGCCGCCGTTAAACCATGTTCAAGCTTAGGAATAATCTGTTCTTCAAACAGTTTAATAACTCCCGCTTGATATTCCTCTTTATTACGATAAATCCGATAACCGAAAGTTTTATCGCGGTTATAAGCATGACCGGTGATTTTATAGGAATAACCGCCAAACTCGCTCAAAATGAGCGGTTTATCGCTTTTGGTCAGCTTTATTTTGCGAAAATAAATATGCATGCTTTCAACATCACTTTTTTCTTGATGAAACCAACCGCTGGTCGCATCGATATAACGCGTCGGGTCCAGCGATTTTAACCGTTCATATAAACGGTTGCTTTCAAACTGCCCCCATCCTTCATTAAAGATGGTCCAAAGGGCAATTGCCGGAACATTATATAGATGACAAACGGTTTGCGCCATGGCGTCTTCAAATATCCTTTTTGCTTCCGGACTGATTTTTCGCTTTTTATCATTAATATTTTTTATCCCGATAAACGGCAACACCGAATCCCGCAAAAACATGTAACGGGAGTTGTTGACCATATCCTGCCACACAATCATACCCATCTTATCGCAAAGATGGTACCATAACAGCGGCTCGATTTTAATATGTTTGCGCAAAGTATTAAAACCCAGGCGCTTCATCAGGGCAATATCGTCACGATAAGCATCAAGCGTTGCCGGTAAATAAAGACCGTCGCTGTAATAACCTTGGTCCAATACCCCGTTATGAAAATAAGGTTGATTGTTTAAAAAGAAACAAGGATAACCCCGATAGTGGTCAATACTGAATTTCCGGATGGCGAAATAGGAAGATACTTGATCGCGGCCGGCAATAATCGTAAAATCATATAAATACGGCGTCGCCGGCGTCCACGGTTTAGGATTATCAAGCCGGAATATTACCGTCGGACCGGAAAACTCCTCCCGGCCGATTATTTCCTCCCCATCATAAACAATCAATATCTTTTTATCGGTTGCGCTCTTTATATCAATTTTAACCAGATTATTATCAAAATCGGGCGTAATCTTTAGCGCTTCGATATAACCATCATTAACACTTTCCAACCAAACCGTCTGCCAAATCCCCGAAATCGGGGTATACCATATTCCGCCCCGCTTTTTGCTTTGTTTTCCGTGCGGATATTCATCTTCTAAATCATCTTTTACTCTTATAATAATCTCATTATTGCCGGCAAGCAAATAATCGGTTATATCGGCACTAAACGGCAAATAGCCGTTTTTGCTTGTTGTTACCAGATAACCGTTAATATATAAAGTCGCTTCCTGATCGATCGCTCCGGCATGGAATAAAATCCGGTCCCGGCGAAAATCCTTCGGCAAAACAAATTCGCGCCGGTAAAATAAATATTCTCCCGGCAACCGGATTCTCGTCACCCCGGAAAGGGATGACTCCAAAGGAAAAGGAACCAATATTTCCCCTTGATAATCGCCTTGAAGCTCCGGACTTTTTGTGATTCGGTATTGCCAGAGTCCGTTTAAGTTAAAATAAGAATCTCTTTTTAATTGCGGTCGCGGATATTCCGGCCAGGGAGCACAGCGATTAAGTTTTTTTTGATATTCGGTATCGAGTTTTTCAGTCCGGGGTTGCATTGCCCGAAAAATAAACAACAATACCAAAAGCAATAATAAAAGAACGCCGAAACCGGCAAGAAAGATTTCTTTGGTCGGAATAATCTGTAAAACGCCGTCTTCGCCGAAAAACGATTCTTCCGAATTAATAACGGCCGAACCAATCCACGGTCCGATTGCCATCGGAACCAAAACACTCGCAACTATCCGCAGGCCCTGAAAAAGTCCGACTTGATCTTTCGGCGTATAATCGCGGACATTGGCACCAAAAGCGGTAGCGGCCGAAAGATTACCGACTAAAAGCAATAATGTCCCGACAAACACCAAAATTTCACTTTCAAAAAAATAAAGCATTAACAGTCCGGCCATAAATACAATAACCGCCGGAATAATCATCTTCTTAAAACGATATTTGTCGAAAAGTCGTCCGTATAAAAGGGAAGCAACACCGGCTATCAAGATGGCCGGAGCAAAAATAAATACATAATTTTCAATGCCCAATCGATATTGATAATAGATAATCAAATAGGGAATAAAAACCTGGACGGCAATGCCCAATACCGCCAACCCTAATAATATAATATATAAAGTCTTGTTTTCTTTAATAACCTTTGGGCGGAAACCATATATAATATTCTTAAAGTAACTTTCCTTTTTCCTTTCCAGTTTTGGTTCTTCTAACAAGAAAAAAGCCAGAATACCGACTAAAAAAACCGCCGTGCCGATAATGATAAAAACCAACCCCCATTGTTTGCGGGCGGTGAGACCCATACAACCGCCAAAAACGGCAAGTAAAGCAACGAGCGGCATAGCGGCATTGACTCCTTCCGCTTTGCCACGGTTTTCCCCGGTTGTAATATCGGTTAACCAGGCATTAAAAGCGGCATCATTGGCGGTTGAACCAAAAAAGGTCATAATACAATCAAACAGAATGACTAAGGCAACACCCAAGGCTGCCGCATTAACATAGGGGAAAAGATTACTCAGAATATCACGGCGCAATAAAGCAAAACTGATAATCGATATTCCCCAAAACATATACCCAACCGCAATAAAAATTTTTCTTTTCCCGATTTTATCCGATAAAGCTCCCATCAACAAAGTCGTTACCGCCGCGGTAACCGCACTCAATGAAACCATTAACGCTATATCCCGGGGGGCAGCATTAAATTCCTGAAAAATAAAGATATTAAAATACATGTTTTCAACCATCCAGGCAACCTGGCCAAAAAAAGCAAAAACAATTAAAGACCACCATGTCCGGGACGATAATTTACCAATTCTCATAATCACTCCTTTAATTTTTCTCCTTATCTTATTCTAACATAAAAAGATAAAAACCTCTATCTAAAAAAGTGACGATAAAGTTAAAAACTGTCCAATATTTCCGATTTAAAAACCGACTCCTTTTAGAAGTCGGTTTTTAAGATCGATTTTACATTATCAAAGAAATCAGTTCGCCGCACTTGGGACATTCCGGCTTATCAATTAAAACCTTAGCTTGATAATATCGCCTTTCCACAATCGTCTTTCCGCATTTCGGGCAATAAGTATTAGCGTCACCGCCCGATATATTACCGATATAAACATAGTTTAGATGTTTCTTGGCGACATCTTGCAGGGCAAGCAGGGTTTGATGGGGTGTTGCCGGACGATTTAACTTATAAGTCGGATAATATCGGGACAGATGAAGCGGAATATTTCTATCGATTCCACTTATAAACTTAGCGACTTCTTTGATTTCTTCAAGGGAATCATTTTCATCGGTTATTATTAATGTCGTTATCTCCACATGACATTCTAAAGCGGCAGCGCGAATCGTTGATAAAACCGGTTCCAAGCGGGCTCCGCATAATCGGCGATAAGTAGCGTTGGAAAAGGATTTAAGATCGATATTCATCGCATCGATATACGGCAGAAGGGCCTTTAACGGTTCGGCATTTATATAGCCGTTGGTAATCAACGTAACCGAAACGGACCGATTTTTTTCTTTAATGAGCCGGGCGGCGTCATATACATATTCATACCACATCATCGGTTCATTATAGGTAAAGGCGATACCGATATTATTTTCGACTTTATTAATAAAATCGATTAAATCTTCGGGGGAAAAATAAGTTGTCGGAGCTTCTTCTTGCGAAATACTGTAATTCTGACAAAAAAGACAGCGCATATTACAGCCATAGGTTCCGACCGATAAAATTCCCGTTCCCGGTTTATAATGATAAAAGGGTTTTTTCTCAATCGGATCAAGGGCTATGGAAGCAATCTTACCGTAATTGACGCTGATTAAAGTCTGATTGACATTTTTTCGGGTACGGCATATTCCCACCTTACCCGGTGCGATTAAACACTGATGCGGACATAAACAGCAGCGGATTTTCCCCGTTTTATCATCGGGCTCCCAATACAAAGCCTGATGTCTCATTATTTTCCTTCTTGATAACGGACAACTTTAAACCGTTCAATATCATAATCGCCGTCGGGCGCAATCCCGGCTTTACTGCAGGCAATCCGTAACTGTTCGGTTACAGTATCGACCCCTTCCAAATCGGGAAGAAGCAAACCGCGTTTATATCCTTTACTGACGATAACCCCATAATTTTTCGGATCAAGATCTTCTTTTCTTGCCGATTCCGGCAACGATAAAACATCCACGGAAATATCAAGGTCGTCAAGTTCCGCTTCCCGTACCGACGGGAAGCGCGGATCGCGCATGGCCGCGGAAATAGCATTTTCGATGATTTCCATCGCTATCGAGTCTTGAGTCGGCATAAAGGTACCGATGCATCCCCGTAAATTACCGTATTTTTTTAATGACACAAATACTCCGGCTTGCCGTTCTTTCAGTTCTTTGGCGCAATCGGCCGGTACCGGCATTTTTTTTCGATGCTTAAAATAATATTCAAGACTCATTCGAGCCAAACGAACATAATCATTGCTGTTTGCTTTTTTGGCTTTTCTTTTTTTCTCCATCGCCGCCTTAAGAAGCGGATAAACATTTTGATTGAGTTCAACCGGAGAAAAACTCATTACGCCGTAACCGACACCGAAGGGTCCTTCATAAGATAAGCGCCGACCGTGAAAACTTCCGGCCAAACTGCCTAATAAAATATATACTGATCTTAAACCGCATTCGCCCGCTTCCTCAATCAAATCCGGAGACATGGTAAAGATTCCGACCGTGTCGCCTTTTTCCAATAATCCGATTAAAGTTTCATCGAAAACTTTACCTTGGGGCGAATAAGGATAAGGACCGCTTTTGGTTAAGCGATGCGACAGGTCACCACTGGCAATAATAACGGCATCTCGGTTTAAGTGCCAAACGGCTTCTTTAATCATCATGCCGAAGCGATATAGATCTAAACTTCCCAATAATCCATAAGTAATATGAACCAAACGATAATCGCGATATTCTTTTTCAATAAAATAAAGGGGAACAATCGTACCATGATCAAGTTCATAATTATGGTTGTAATCGGATAAATATCGGGTATTAATCTTGGCTACCGAAATATCATCCTGTTCCGCCAATAAGGCAATCTCCTGGGCCAATTCCAAATCAATCGCTTTTTCAATTTTTACATTACGGGCCCGAAACCGACCGAGGTCGCCATAAATCGTATCTTCAAAACTAATCGCAATCGCATCGCTAAACATTACGCCATGCGGGGTAATAACAATAATTGTTTGCGGCGCTTTTTCCTTTATTTCCTTACCGATGGCAAGGCAGGCATCAACCGTAGCCCTTATTTCCCGGTTATCGCCGACTTCGGGAACACTAATTGGGGGATGGGGCATTAAATAAAATCCTAAAATATCTTTCATTGGATGTCACCTCAAAAAATAATATTTTATAAACCTAACCCCTATTTATATTTTAACATTTTTTTCCGGAAATGTATAGTATAAAACACTTCACTGCTTATTTTACGCCAAAAATGCAAAAAGCATTCAGTATATAAAATCAACTGAATGCTTATTTTTTATTTCTTGCGATCAGCAAGCCGCCGCGAAAAAACATTTTTTCCTAACCGCTTGGTATATTTTTGCCATAATTTCGGTAAACGGCGCCCGGAATGCTTAACGGTATCAATCGCGTCTTGATAAGAATTAACCAGTTCTTCCTCCCGACGACTGCACCTTTCGGAAAAAGCTTTTAAGGCCTTATCATTAGGTTTGGTTGCCAACAGTGATGATTCTTCCGTAATAAACTCATTTTGTAAGCGCCGCGCTTTATCACGGTACGCCGCGCCGTCAATTATTCCGGCAAAAACAGCTCGGGCCAAATATTCACGCTTAAGCCAATAATTTAAACTCTCCTCTTTATCGGTAAAAACCGGGGGAACGCATTGCGGGAAATAGACCGGTTTAAATATCGCCAAACAGGGAGCCGAACACCCGGTAAGCCATACCGTGGTATAATTGCCCCGACGGACAACAATCATGCTGGAAGTTGTATGATCGCCCAATAAACTGGCATGCATGCAAACACTGCGGACACTTCCTTTGCTGTAAAGATCTTTTTGATCTTCCCGGTGATGATGACGAAGCGCCGCCATCATAACCGCTAAGGAAAAGTCTTGTTGTTTAAGATATTCTTTTGCTGTCGTTTCCCGAATTTTTGATCCGGAAAAATAAGAAAATAAGAAATCACTCCGATTCCGGGCAAAATTATCCTTTATTTTCCCTCCGGTTTGGTAAAGGGAGTTGAGCGACAAGCGGTTGCTGATATTATAATAATCAACGATTTCCCGTTCGGCCCATTCCCGGCCGGCCGTTTCCAAAACAAAAGCTTGTT
>JALOBF010000137.1 GCA_023228385.1 Bacilli bacterium | reverse complement strand
CTTGACCGTACTGATTTAAATAAAGATAAAACCGGGGTCTTTATCGGAGCTTATGCCATTAATCCGGTAAATAATAAATTAATTCCGATTTGGATTGCTGATTATGTACTTTCATCATATGGAACCGGTGCGATTATGGCGGTACCGGCGCATGACGAGCGCGATTATGAATTTGCGAAAAAATACAATTTGGAAATTGTTAAAGTATTAGCCGGAGATATATCAGAAAAAGCTTTTATTGATGACGGAATCCATATTAATTCTGGTTTTATTAATGGTACCGATAAGGAAACCGGAATCAAAAAAATGATTAAGTGGTTGGAGACCAATAATTACGGCAAAAAAAGTGTTAATTATCGCCTTCGTGATTGGATATTTAGTCGACAACGTTATTGGGGCGAACCCTTTCCGGTTATTTTTTGGGAAGACGGTACAACCGAATTGCTTAATCTTAAGGATTTGCCGCTTAACTTACCGGATTTACCGAAAATCGTTAAATCAAATACCGCCGAGTCACCGCTTGCCTGTGCCGAGGAATGGGTCAATGTGGTTCGGTCCGACGGTGTTAAGGGATATCGTGACACGAATACGATGCCGCAATGGGCCGGCAGTTGCTGGTATTATATTGGGTTCATCTTAAGGGAAGATGGAAAATATCTTGATTTGAACGATCCGAAAACACAGGAAAAAATCAATTATTGGTTACCGGTTGATTTATATATCGGCGGTGCCGAACATGCGGTTCTTCATCTTTTATATGTTCGTTTTTGGCATAAAGTACTTTATGATTTTGGGATGGTTAAAACCAAAGAACCATTTATCAAACTCTTTAATCAAGGAATGATTCTAGGCGAAGACGGTGAAAAAATGTCAAAGTCGCGCGGTAATGTTTTAAATCCCGATATTTATGTTAACGAATACGGTGCCGATTCATTTCGACTATATGAAATGTTTATGGGACCGCTTGAAGCGGTTAAACCGTGGTCTACTAAAAATATTGAAGGTTCCCGCCGCTTTTTGGATCGGGTATATCGGTTATACACCGAATTTGCTAATATTGTTGATGAAAATAAAAGTCTGGAAAGACTGTATCATCAAACAGTAAAAAAAGTAACCGAAGATTATGAAAATCTCCGATTTAATACGGCAATTAGCCAAATGATGATATTCATTAATGAATGCTATAAAGAAAGAAATATTCCGCGGGAATATCTAGAAGGTTTTTTAGTCCTTCTTAATCCGATTTGTCCTCATTTAACTGAGGAGTTAAATCAAAAAGTTCTGCATCATAATAAGCTGATTGCCAACAGTTTTTGGCCGGTTTATGACCCAGAAAAAACGAAAGAAGATATCGTTACTATTGTTATTCAAGTTAACGGTAAAATCCGGGATAAAATTGATGTTGAAGTAAATATATCCGAAGATACGCTTAAAAAAGCAGTTTTAGCGCGCAGTAAAATTCAACAATTTATCGACGGAAAGAAAATCCAAAAAATTATTGTTGTTCCCAATAAAATAGTAAACATCGTTTTATAAAAAAATTATTCTAGATTTTGCTTTTTTTCTTATTTCATCTATGATATAATGGAAAAAAAGGAGGCTGAACAATGTTAAAAGAAGTGTCGGTCAATATCCAAAATGTCGTTAACCTGGCCCGTAATGAAGAAACGATTAATATTTATGAAGGATTTAAAACGATTAATCCCCGTGGTTTTGGCTATTTTTTAATAACTAATTATCGATTTATATTTTTTAAGAAATCGACTGAATGGAGCAACAAGACCGTAAATATGTTAGAAATTCCGATTGAACATATTGGCGGAATTAAAAGTGAATATGGTCGCAAATCGGTAAAAATACAAAAAATAATTGCTTTTGTCGTTATTTTATTGAGTTTAGTCAGCTTTGGTTTATTCAAGGTTTTGGGCAATTTCATGTTTATTGTCGGCGGAGTATTATTTGTTACTGGTTTATTGATTTTATTGTTTAGTCGGCGCCGCGTTTTCACAATAGAAATCTTTACAAAAAGTATAATTGGTTCGATTGTATCTTTGTCCAATGATTTCTTTAAATTGAAAAAAGAAACACGAATTGTTGTTAGAGCCGAAACCGGGGAAATGATTCGGGATTTGGGTAAAACAATTTTGGAGGCTCAGAAATATAAAGCGATGCCGTTAGAGCCTGTACTTAAAGATTCGCTCCCGAAAATTAACGGATAAATATTGTTATGAAGTGTAACCGAAAAAGAACGGTTTTTGATCTGCTTTCAGTTTATACTTGCGAAGGGTGTAAACATCAACGAAAAGATGAATTAATTGTAATCGGAAATCAAGTAATAGCAATATATTATTTGAGCGATAATTGTCCCCATCTATCGACTGATAATGATTATCTTGTTCTCAAATCAAAAAAGTTAAGCTTATTGTTTAAAGATGCAATTATTTATAATAAACAGATAATGTTTTTCTTTTTTGAAGAATTTAAATTAGAAAAACATTACGAATTATTTGAAAAAATTATGGATGATGGTTTAAGCATTCAAGTAATTAGCATGAAATAGGCGGATTTCCGCCTTTTTATCATAAAAAAAGGGAGATTATTTATCTCCCTGCTGACTTGTTTCAATTATTCCGTAGTTTTGGTCTTCGCGCAAATAGACAACTGACACTTTATTATTTTCGCTGTTTAAGAAAATAAAGAAATCGTGGCCTAACATTTCCATTTGCAATATCGCATCATCTACCGTCATCGGTTTTAAATCAATCCTTTTTTCCTTTACAAGATTTGTGGCGATAATTTCAGTTTTCATTTTATCCAAATCAAAATCGTTTTTGTCCGAATAATAGTGAGCAACACCCTCGCGCCTTTTTAGGCTTTTGTAAATTTTTGATTTGTGCTTTCTAATTTGCGATTCAAGTTTGTCAATTGCTAAATCAATAGCGCCATAAATTGTTTGATTTTTGGCTTCAGCCCTTAAAATGATATGTTTAGTCGGTATTGTGATTTCGACTGTTTGGTGAGTATCATACACCTTACATAAGACATTGGCTTCTAACTCCTGATTTTTGGTGAAGTATTGTTCGACTTTCTGCAGTTTATCAGTGACATACTGCTTAATTGCCTCAGAAGGTTTAAACTTGTTTTTACCGCGGACAATAACTTTCATTTGATCATCTCCTTTGCTTTTGACCTCAATTTTATTATAGCATACTGTTTTTATTAATGCAAAGCATTATGCAAAAAAATTATATTTTGTTTTTTATATTATATGCCGTTATTGCCGATTTATATACCGTAATGCTTGCCTTTATCTTTTAGGTAAGCCCAAATAAAGTACCGGGTTAAATTGTTTTTATAAATGAGGAAGAATAAGAATAAATTTAATATACTAAAGAGAAAGAGGAAGAAGATATGAAGAAAATTTTAGCTGTTTGTTTAACGATTATTATAATGCTGTTTAGCGGCATCGCTCTTAAGGCTTATGATTTGGTTGATTTAGGAAAAGAAGACGGCAGCGGCTATATCACCTATCGAGGTACTTCAATTCGGGTGCAGATTCCCGATATTTACGAAGAAAAAGCGACTGATTTTCGCGGCGTTTGGATTTCAACAATGACCGGCGATGTTGCTCGTTATAATTCGATAGATCAATATAAAACCGAAATTAACAGCGTTTTTGCCGTAATGGAAAATTATAATCTTAATGCCATGGTTTTTCACATCAGGATTTATAACGATGCGCTTTATGATTCGGCCTTGAATAAAAGTTCTCCTTATTACAGTTCTGTTAATTATCAAAATTGGGATCCGCTCGCCTGGATTATCGAAGAATGTCATAAAAGAGGCATCGAGTTTCATGCCTGGATGAATCCTTATCGGGTCCTAAGCGGCGGCGCACCTGCTGATTTGGCTGATTATGCAAAAACTGAGCC
>JALOBF010000096.1 GCA_023228385.1 Bacilli bacterium | reverse complement strand
CGCTTCTAATCCGGAGTATCTGTTAAAAGCGGGCGGCGGCATTATCTTAAACCCCGGTGAACCGGTGGTTAGGGATTTTATTGTTAATACCTGTTTGGAAGTCGTTGAAAAGTACGATGTCGATGCCATTCATTTTGATGATTATTTTTATGCAGACAAGGTAGATGATACTGCAACCCGGGCAAAATATAATACTGATGGCTTATCGGTTGAGGACTTTCGCCGACTTCAGGTTGATCTTTTTATCGAACAATTATCGACCGCGATGCGTCAATTTAATAGCGAAAATGATCGCGTTGTTCAACTCGGTATTTCCCCGACCGGGATTTACCGAAACTCCGGATACAGTGCCGAAGCCGAATATGATATTGATGGCAATTTAATATCACCAATTGGATCTAATACTGCGGGATGGGAACATTACGGTCATTACTTATATTGTGATACGAAAAAATGGGTTGATAATGAGTGGATTGACTATATCCTTCCCCAAAGTTATTGGGCATTTGAACATAATGTTGCCGGTTATGCCGATGTTATGGATTGGTGGGATAGGGTTGTAAGAAATAAGAAGGTTAATCTTTACTCGGGAATGGGAATTTATCGGGTTTTATCAAACAATACTTATTGGTATCATAAAACGGAAGAAGCATTAAATGAGATAAAGTACGGCACGAAACTGGAGGATGTTCGCGGTCATTGTATCTATAGTTACAAGCATTTAAAAGCTGCTTTTCAAGGCGGGGAGTATAATTACTATTTTACGGAAAATTTCCGGAAAGTAAAAACGGAAGCCTGGACTCATAAGGCGATTATGCCGGAGATTCGAACCTATAATTCGGTAAAGTTACCGGCCGTTCAAAATTTAAGTTTATCTCAGGGAGATAACGCCAATATATTGACTTTCGATAATAATCCAAATGCAAAATTTTATGTTATTTATCGCAGCATCAAGCCGATTACATATGCCCCTGAAGAAATATACGATATCATCGGCGTAGATAAATCGGCGCTTACCGCCGCCTATTCCGACAAAGATAACGGTTTATATTTTTATGCGGTGCGGGCACTGTCCAAAACCAATACTTTAAGCGAAGGCACTGCGACCGATGATGATTTTTATTGCGTTACCTTTAAAAACGAGGACGGAACGATTATTACCGTAAAAGGTGTTACGCCGGGGGGAAGTGTTACCCCCCCTGCAGTTGCTAAGGAGGGTTATGATTTAATAGGTTGGAGCGAGGATTTATCAGAGGTTAATTCTGATATTGAAGTTTATCCGATTTTTCAGATAAAACAATATACAGTAACTTTTATTGTTGATGATGAAACTTATGATGTTAAAACGGTTAATCATGGCGCTTCGCTTACGCCCCCGGAGATTCCGGAAAAAGCAGGTTACAATCAAACAGCCCCGGTTTGGAGTGTTGCCGCCTTTTCAGAAATCAAAGAAGATTTAATTGTGTATGCGCAATATTCCATCAATGTATATACTGTAACCTTTATCGTTGATGATGAAACCTATATTGTTAAGACGGTTAATCATGGCGCTTCGCTTACGCCCCCGGAGATTCCGGAAAAGATGGGTTATGAGCGCGTAGCGCCGGTTTGGAGTATTGCCGCCTTTTCAGAAATCAAGGAAGATTTAACCGTATATGCCCAATATACCATAAATATATATACTGTAAAATTTATCGGTTTCAAAGACGAAATTCTTAAAACGGAAAATGTTGAGCACGGACAAGACGCAACGGCTCCGGACGCTCCTATAGTAAGCGGTTATACTTTTGAATCCTGGGACACAACTTATACTAATGTTGCCGATGATTTAACGGTATCGGCAATCTATAAACAAAAAGCTGCTTCATTTTCTTGTTCAAAGATAAATATATTTGGAGGATTTTCAACATTGGCGGCAATTTTATATTTAATCTTCAGACGCCGCTATTAAAAGGAAAAATCAGCAGGATTTTAATTGCTGATTTTTTCTTGTACAGTTGTCATTTCTACTATGAAAAAAACTTGTATAAAAGGGTAAAAAATGATATTATAAATATATAATAAATATTACAGAAAGGAAGAATATGTCTGTGTTTAAAAGTCTATTTGACGCCGGACACCGAGAATTTAAGCGGGTAGCAAAATTAGCCGATCGCATCGATGCTTTGGCTGAAGAGTATAAAAAATATACTGATGCCGATCTAAAGGCCCAAACGGATATTTTTCGGAAACGCCTAGCTGACGGCGAAACATTGGATGATTTATTGATTCAAGCGTTTGCCACTGTTCGTGAGGCGTCGACCAGGGTTTTAAAAATGACCCCTTTCAAAGTTCAGCTAATGGGGGCATTAGCTATGCATGGCGGTAATATTGCCGAGATGAAGACCGGTGAGGGCAAAACCCTTACCTCAACAATGGTTGCGTATCTTAATGCTCTACCCGGTGAAGGTGTTCACATTGTAACGGTTAATGAATATTTGGCTTCGCGCGATGCCCGAGAAATGGGTGAATTGTTTAAATGGTTGGGGTTAACCGTCGGCCTTAATTTGCGTGAATATACCAGTGAAGAAAAACGCGAACAATATTTATGCGATATTATGTATTCAACCAATAATGAACTTGGTTTCGATTATTTGCGGGACCATATGGTTTTATATAAAGAACAAATGGTCCAAAGACCCTTAAATTTTGCTATTGTTGATGAAGTTGACTCGATTTTAATTGATGAGGCCCGAACCCCGCTGATTATTTCCGGCGGCGCCAAGAATGTTGCCGTTTTGTATCGTCAGGCTGATATGTTCACTAAAAGTTTAAAAGAAGAAGAAGATTATCAAATTGATATTAAGTTAAAGCATATTATATTGACCGAAAGCGGTATGGAAAAGGCGGAACGATTTTTCAGTATCGAAAATTTATATGATGTAAAACATGTTAGCTTACTCCATCATATCAATAATGCCTTACGGGCCAATTATATTATGATTCGCGATATTGATTATGTGGTTCAAGATAATAAAGTAATTATTGTTGACCCCTTTACCGGACGCTTAATGCATGGTCGACAATATTCAGAAGGCCTTCATCAAGCGATTGAAGCTAAGGAAAGGGTTGAAATTAAAAAAGAAACTCGGACGATTGCCACGATTACTTTCCAAAACTATTTTCGGATGTATAAAAAACTCGCCGGAATGACCGGTACGGCAAAAACTGAGGAAGAAGAGTTTCGTAACATTTACAATATGTATGTTGTTGAGATTCCCACTAATGAACCGATGATCCGTATTGATGATAAAGACTTAATATTTCTAACAACGAAAGCGAAATTCCGTGCCATTGTTCAGGATATTGAAACCCGTTTTCGGCGGAGGCAACCGGTATTGGTTGGCACCATTGCGGTTGAAACCAGCGAAATGTTATCGGAAATGTTAAGGCGACGAGGGATTCCTCATAATGTTTTAAATGCTAAAAACCATGAAAGAGAAGCAGAAATCATTGCCGGTGCCGGAGAGCAAGGTGCGATTACAATCGCCACCAATATGGCGGGACGGGGAACTGATATTAAACTGGGCTCCGGTGTTGTTGAACTGGGCGGATTGGCGGTTATCGGTACCGAGCGTCATGAGTCGCGGCGTATTGACAATCAGTTACGGGGCAGATCCGGGCGGCAGGGAGATCCCGGCTATTCGCGTTTTTATCTTTCAGCCGAAGACGATCTGATGCGTCGTTTCGGTAGTGATCGTTTTAAAACGATGCTCGGTTATATTGTTAATCAAAAAGACGGTGAGGAAACTCCATTAGAATCAAGGATGTTTTCACGTTTTGTTGAAAATGCCCAAAAACGGATTGAAGGCAATAACTTTGATACGCGGAAAACAGTTTTGGAATATGATGAAGTATTAAGAAAGCAAAGAGAAATCATTTATAGCCAACGATCGGAAATACTATTTTTAGAGGACATAACTGATATTATTTTAAAAATGATGACTAATACGGGATATCGGATTATCAGTACCTGTTTAGACAACGATAAACACAGTTTGATTAACATTCAAGCTTTAATTAAAGAAATTGACGGTATCTATTTTCGTCCCGGTTATGTTACTGAAGCTGATTTTAATGATTTGGACTTAGAAAGCGGTGTTGAAGTTTTTGCTGATAAATGTAAGGTGTTACTCGATGAAAAGAAAGAAAGCTTTCCTGATGAAATTTATCGCGAGTTTCTAAAGGTTATTTTGTTGCGCATTATTGATACTTATTGGATGGAACATATTGACGCAATGAGTGAACTGCGACAAGCGGTAAGATTACAAGCTTATGCCCAAATTAATCCGCTGCGCGAATATCAGGAGGTTGGGTTTGAAAAATTTGAAACAATGATTGTTTCGATTGAAAATGATGCAACTAAATTTGTTAACCGCGCCCAAATTCGCGATAACTTGGTTCGGGAAACGGTGGTAAAACCAACCGCTACTTTTTCCGGCAAAGAGGAGGATACCCGTCGAAAAGCTCAGGCTAAATCATCAAAAGTAGGTCGTAATCAGCCATGTCCTTGCGGATCCGGTAAAAAATATAAAAACTGTTGCGGTCAATAAAGCGAAAAAGGAGGGATTTATTACGGAAAACTATCAGATTAATAAATACATAGAAGATTTTAAAAATCGGCATAGCAGTTTACAGCAGGCAATAAAACCGAAGGAATTGTATCAATCTATTGTTGCCGATGAAAAAAAGATATCCGAACCCTCTTTTTATAATGATATGAATCAGGCGCAAATTGTATTAAAAAGAGTGAAAGAAGCCAAAGATAACCTCGAAACATATAATCGTATTAAAGAAAATATTGATGAACTTGAGTTTTATTTTGATTTTCATAAAACGGAACAAAATGTAATCAAAGAAATTATTGATTTAATTGAAAAAATCGAAAAAGAACTGGATAATTTTGAAATTAAAATTCTTCTTTCTAAGGAATATGACCATTGCGATGCGATTGTTGAATTACGCCCCGGAGCGGGCGGAACCGAATCACAAGATTGGACTGAAATTTTGTTTCGAATGTATAGCCGATATGCTGAACGCAATAGTTATCAATTAGATGTTACGGATTATCAAGACGGTGAAGAAGCCGGAATTAAAAGTGTCACTTTTACAGTTTCGGGTGATAAGGCTTACGGATATTTAAAAGGCGAACACGGTGTTCATCGTTTGGTCCGCATCTCGCCGTTTGATAGCAATGCGCGTCGTCATACTTCATTTTGTTCATGTACGGTTATCCCGATAATTGATAAAGAAGTCAATATTGAAATTAAACCGGAAGATATTAGAATCGATACATTTCGGGCCAGTGGTCATGGCGGACAAGGTGTTAACACCACCGATTCTGCCGTACGGATTACTCACTTGCAAACCGGAATTAGTGTTAGTTGCCAAAATGAAAGAAGTCAAATTCAAAATCGAGAAACTGCGCTTAAAATATTAAAGTCAAAACTTTATCAATTGGAATTGGATGAACATGAAAAGAAACTGCGGGAAATAAGCGGTGAACCGCTATTGAACCGCTTTGGGGGTCAAATTCGTTCTTATGTTTTTCACCCTTATTCTTTAATTAAAGACCTTAGAACAAATTATGAGGTTTCAAATGTTGGTCCGGTCATGGACGGTGAAATTGAAGGTTTTATCAATGCTTATTTACGTTCAGAATATAATGTGAGGTAAGTTATGAACCGTACGGCGATAAAGAAGCAAAAGACCATTAAAAAAATCAAAGAGTGGATTTATATTACTATTGGCGTCGCATTAATTGCTTTTTCCTTTAGCTTTTTTATTGAACCTAAAGATTTAGTTATTGGCGGTGTTTCCGGTATCGGTGTGATTATTAAGGTAATAAAATCAGGTTTTAATCCGGCTCTTATTATTTTGGTAATTAATATTATTTTACTGTTAATCGGCCTTATTTTGTTGGGAAAAGATTTTTTTGTAAAAACGGCGTACGGATCGTTATCTTATCCTTTATTTATTTTTATATTTGAAAAAATATTTACTTATTTTGATTATATAAACTTTTAGGCGA
>JALOBF010000045.1 GCA_023228385.1 Bacilli bacterium | reverse complement strand
ACCGCCCCCATCATCATGCATAATAGTAACGGCGAGATGGCAATCGCGGCTGTAAATTGTTTTACCACTGCCGGCATTGCCGCTGCTAATAAAACAAAACAAACCGTTACGCTGATTCGATTGCTTTTCCCTTTAAACCATCGTAAGAATATCGATAATGTAAGGCCTAAAACCAGTCCGATTAATAAACTACCGATAATTTCAATAAAGGGGGTTAAAATAGACATCAATAAAGTAACATTGGGATTTCCCACAGTATTGGCAACGGCAAGTGTAATGCCAAAAAAAATTATGGCCGTCGCATCATCAAGGGCGACAACGCTCATTAATGTTTCCGTTACTTCACCTTTGGCTTGGTATTGCTTTATTACCATTAAGGTAGCCGCCGGTGCCGTCGCTGCCGCAATTGACGATAAAACCAGAGCGAATTTTATAGGGGTTTTGATTAGAAGCAAAACAATTAACACCGCTAAAATTGCAAAAAGGGATTCGAAAACGGCAATAACTAAGGCTTTGGTACCGACTCGGCGAAAATAAGATATTTGAAATTCAGTTCCGATGGTAAAAGCGATAAAACCAAGCGCTATTTGAGGAATTAAGGCCATGTCCGAAATAAATTGGGCCGGTACAATACTGATATTAATTAAGCCCAATACCGGCGTGATTATTAAACCTGCCACCAAATAGCCGGTAACATTGGGCAATTTGCATAATTTGGCTAATTTTCCAAATAGTAAACCAAAAAGGAGAACCAAACCCATATAAAATAATAGCATTATTGTTTATAACCCCTTACGTAATCGATCGGAATAGTGAAGAGCAATCCGGAATCAGGTTCATCCAAACTGCCGACAATACTTTCGATAATTTCTACGATTTCTTTAATTTTTTCCTCTTTTACAACCATAAAAATGGTTTTGTTTTCACTTCTTTTTGGATTGATTAAATGTCGGAATGAACCGATGATATTTAAATCATCATCGCTCATTAGCTTTTGCAGCATCCCTCTGGTATTGGCAATGGTTGCTCCGGAGATGTTTTCTGATGTGAATTTTTTTAATAAAGTATCTACCATTTCAACTTTATTTAGAATAAAAATCAATAGTTTCAAATTAAATCACCTCGTTTATTTATAGTTTAGATGAAAACATAACTTTAATTTAAAAAAGATTTATACTTAATTGCGGATATATTAGCATATCACACGATTAATCGGGGAACTAGTATAAATCATTATATTGATTATATCATAAATTAAACCAGTCATCAACCAGAAAAATCATAAACAAAACCACCAAAATGTAAAATGTTTTGATTTGATAAATATGCAAATATATTGATTGAAAACAGATTTAAATTAATATATAATTAATTTACAAGCAGAGGCGGCGAATAAAAATAAGATTATTGCGGTAACCAGCGGCGGTGCCGGTATTAGGTCGGGAATTTGTTTTATTGCTTCTTTCAAAAGGGGCAAAGGTGGCAGCGATTGATATTACAAAAGCCGCGGTTAAGTTGTTAGCCGAAGGCTTATACTCAGAACTAAAAGATACGAATGTGAAAGTTATCGTTGTTTTCTCCGGTGGTGTTCAACCAATATTGCCGCTCATTCCGGAGTGTAATACCATATCAAAAACACCGCTAAGAAAAAGAAATCTTATAAAATCCTAAGTCCCCAAAAAGCAGCCGCAATTATTGTAAACGGAATGGAAAAAGACCGTTTCCATGCTTTGGCGGGGCCGGATGGGAAATTGACTGATTTTTTATATCGGTTAAATCTCCGCCGCCCGACAAATTTTGTTTTAAAGAAAATGAGTTAAGGCCATTTCATATGCCGGCAGGGCTGCTGCCGGCATGCTCTTTTTATAATAAATAAGGAAAGGAATTCAAAATGAGAATCGGATATGCTTGTTTAACGGTCGGTGATGTCAATATTAATTATAAAACTTGCCGTTTAAAAAACGCAAGTGAAGACTGTTTAATCAGTTTAATTACCCATAATTTATCGGCTCTGGCCCAAGCAATCAAATATAATATTCAAAACAATATCGGATTATTTCGGGTTACTTCCGGTTTAATTCCATTTGCTTCGCATTCTCAAAATCAAATTAAATGGTGGGATATGTTTAAATTGGAATTTGAGACAATCGGCCAGATTATCAGAAATAATAATCTGCGCATTTCAATGCATCCCAGCCCTTATACAATACTAAATTCTCCCAATCCCGGTGTTATTACTCGCGCTGTCAGCGATCTTGTTTATCATAATCGGGTTTTAGAGGGGCTCGGCCTTGGCTCCGAGCATAAAATAATTATTCATCTGGGAGCTGTATATCAAAATAAAGCAGCGGCGATAAAGCGGTTTATTGAATCATATCGTAATTTAGACAGCGCCATTAAAAAACGCTTAGTGCTTGAAAACGACGAAAAATTTTATCATATTGAAGATCTTTATACTCTGCAAAATCACATAAAAATACCTTTGGTTATGGATGTGCTTCATCATCAAATTAATTCCCCCTTATCTTCACCAAGTACTATTGATTGGATTGAATTATGCCGCTTTACTTGGACCCAACAAGACGGTCCGCAAAAAATACATTATTCACAACAGGATGTATTTAAAAAAATCGGTGCACATTCTTCAACTATTGATTTGGATATCTTTCAAATATTTATCGAGGAGTTAAATCGTAACGATATCGATATTATGTTGGAAGTAAAAGATAAGAATATTTCAGCACTTAAATGTATTGCTTTTCTCAGAGAAATCGGCAAATTGTAAATATTATTTATCAGATATAAGAAATAAGATTTATTTTTTATTTGATAAATCATGATAAAGTAGTTTAAGAAATGAGCAATTCGTGATATAATATACATAAATTAGATTCTGCGTATATTTTATTTAAAACGAAAATCCAATGGAATTAAATGACGGTTTAATAACGATTTTCAAAAATTGTATTTGAAAAGACTTAAAGTTGTGTTATAATTTTATGTGGGCTAATCACCTTGGGACTTATACGAGTTTATATTCGGATATGAATCCGTCTTGTGCATATAGTGGATGATTCTAACCAATTTGGAAGCACAAATTAAAGACGCAGTTTAGGTTTTAATGGATTAACCTGTTGCGTTTTTTTAAATATAATCCCGATCGGTTCAACCGAAGAAACCAACTAAAAGTCTTGCGCGGGGACAATTCTATAATAAAGTTAATAAAGAATGGGATATTCCTAAACCTGGGTTAGATGTCAAAGTCTTGGAGTGTGCCAGTTCTTGATTATAAAATAAAACCGTGTGCGTTGTTAAGGCATGCACGGTTGGTAGAGGGGGATACCCCGTAAGGAGTATCTTTCTTAAAAAATTTATAAAGAGGGTTAGATATTATGAAAAACAAAGCAATAATCGGTCGCGATCTAGATTTCGCCCAATGGTATACCGATGTTGTAAGAGGAGCGCGTCTTGCTGCTTATTCCAATGTAAAAGGTTGTATTATTATGGAGCCGAACGGTTATGCGATTTGGGAAGAAGTACAAAATAAACTTGGAGGTATTCTAAAAGCAACGGGTCATCAAAATGTAGCGATGCCGCTTTTGATTCCCGAAAATTTAATGAATAAAGAAAAGGAGTTGGTAAAGGGATTTGCTCCTGAAGTAGCTTGGGTTACAATCGGCGGCCAGACTGAATTGAAAGAAAGATTATGTATCCGGCCGACCAGCGAAACATTGTTCAGCGATTATTATAGTCAAGCGGTGCAAACGCATAAAGACTTACCGCTAAAGTATAATCAGTGGTGCAGCGTTATGCGCTGGGAAAAGGAAACCAGACCTTTTTTACGCAGCCGTGAGTTTTTTTGGCAAGAGGGTCATACCGTACATGCCTCAGCTGCGGAAGCGGAAAAAGAAACATATGATATAATTCATATTTATAAATCTTTTTTTGAAGATGTTCTTGCCATTCCGGTTTTATGGGGAAGGAAAACTGAATCGGAGAAATTTGCCGGTGCGGAATATACCTTAACCATCGAAGCATTAATGTATAACGGCGTTTCTCTTCAATCGGGAACAAGCCATTACTTTGGTCAAAGATTTTCCGAAGCTTATAATATAAGATTTTTAAATATTAATCATGAAATGGAATATGCTTATCAAACATCCTGGGGAATGTCAAACCGGGTTATCGGCGCGATTATTATGGTTCATGGCGATGATAACGGTTTGGTGCTTCCGCCGTACATCGCTCCGATTAAAGCGGTAATTGTCGGCATTGGCGATGATAAGGCTGTTGAAAATAAAATGGTGGAAATAAATAATCTTCTTAACGACGCCGGGATAACCTGTTATATTGACCGTGCGGAAAAATCAGCCGGTTATAAATTTGCTCAGTCAGAGGTCAATGGCATTCCATTACGGATTGAAATTGGCTTGCGTGATTTAAAGAAAAATAAAATCACAATTTCCCGGCGCGATACCAGAGAAAAAATCCAGGTCGATAAGGATATTGATTTAATCGCTTATATTAAAAACTTACAAAAAGACATCCATCAAAATCTCTATCAAAAAGCTAAGGCCCGTATGGAACAGTTAACTTTTACGGCTGAAAACATGTCTGATGTTGAAAAGATTATGAATAAACAAGCCGGTTTTATTAAAGGTGATTGGTGTGGAAAATATGAATGTGAAGATGCGATGAAAACAATCGGCGGTCTGAAATCACGCTGTATTTTGGAAAACACATCACCGATAACCGGTAAATGTGTTGCCTGTGGCGCCGAAGCAAAATATGCGGTGGTGTGGGGTATCCAATATTAATGAACCACAATATCCAAAATAACATTGATATCCGCTGTTTTTGGTGTTATAATAACTTATCCGGGAGATTATAAGATGAACTGATTTCTTGCTTTTAATAATAACCGCATAACCAAATGAATGGTTGTTAGACAGCCGTGTTTAGTTATGCCAAAGCAAGAAAGAACGGTTTTGTTTATATCACGTTATGCTAACGAATTGATCTAAGGTCACGAGACATTCTTTCTTGTGACTTTTTTTATATTTTACTCGGAGGTAAGAAATCATGGCACAAATAAAGGTTAATAATCTCACTTTCAGTTATCCCGGAAGTTATCTTGATATTTTTAAAAATGTTTCTTTTCAAATTGATACTGATTGGAAACTGGGCTTTATCGGTCGTAACGGCCGGGGGAAAACCACTTTTTTAAATTTATTGATGGAGAAATACCCCTATCAAGGAACAATTAACTCGCCGCTGGACTATGAATACTTTCCGTTTTTGATAAAAGACAGCAATCCAAAAACCGTTGATATCGCTGCTGATATCGTAGGTTATCTTCAGGACTGGCAGTTAGTTTGTGAACTTAATAAACTGGAGGTTGACTCGGAAGTATTAAACCGTAGTTTTAACACCTTAAGCGAAGGAGAAAGAACAAAAATATTGCTTGCGAGTTTGTTCTTAAAAGAGCATCGTTTTCTATTGATCGATGAGCCGACTAATCATCTGGATTTTAAATCCCGTCAAGTTGTCGCTGATTATCTTACAACGAAAAAAGGTTTTATTTTAGTTTCTCATGACCGCCACTTTCTTGATTGTTGCGTCGATCATATTCTTTCGATAAATAAAGCTAATATTGAAGTGCAAAAAGGTGATTTTTCCCGTTGGTATTATAATAAACAATTGCAAGATAATTATGAAATACAAGAAAATAAACGGCTGCAACAAGAAATAAAAAGATTAAATCAGGCTGCCCAAAGAACCTCGAAATGGTCTTATTTAGTTGAAAAAACAAAAATCGGTTCAAAAGGCGATAAGGGATATATCGGTCATAAAGCGGCAAAAATGATGAAACGGTCCAAAACAATAGAAGCACGGGTTACTCAAACTATTGCTGAGAAAACGGCATTGCTTAAAGACATCGAAACGCAGGACGAATTAAAATTGTTGCCGTTATCATATCATTCTCCTAGATTGGTTGATTTTAATGGCGTTACGATGTATTACGGAATGAAACAGGTCGGTCCGGAACTTACTTTCTCAATTAATCAAGGGGACCGGGTTGCTATTATCGGGAATAACGGTTCCGGGAAAAGCACCTTATTAAAATTAATCGTTGAGACAACGACAGTTTATCAGGGATATTTCCGGAAAGGATCCAATCTGATTATTTCTTATGTCCCACAGTCTACGGCTGATTTAACCGGGAATTTAAGCGATTATGCCGATACATATCAGATTAACGAAAGTCTTTTTAAGGCTATATTAAGAAAACTGGATTTTACCCGCGATCATTTTGTTAATGATATTAAAAATTTCAGTAGTGGGCAGAAGAAGAAAGTACTGATTGCCCGGAGTCTTTGCCAACAGGCTCATCTATATATTTGGGATGAACCTCTGAATTATATTGATGTTTTTTCACGCATCCAAATCGAGGATTTACTGTTATCCTGTCAGGCGACGGTGGTGTTTGTAGAACACGATGCGGCATTTGTCGATAGAATTGCTACAAAAAAAATATATCTATAAGATAAACTTAGGAGTTATCATGAAAAATATCTATAATGAAGTTGTGACTGTGACCGAAATGAAAGAAGCCGAGCGTTATACATATAATCATTTTGGCATTTCTTCATTGGATTTTATGGAAAGAGCCGGCAATAAAATATATCGATTTCTCCATGATAAACGCCTGGTCAACCGTAAAGATTGTATCCTGATTATTTGTGGTTGCGGCAACAACGGCGGAGACGGCTTGGTATTAGCTCAGCATTTAATTAAAAACGGGTATTCAGTAAAGGTTTTGGTTCTTGGTGATAGTAACAATATGTCTGAGAGTGCCGGTGAGAGTTTAAAATGCCTTCTTTCAATTACTGCGGATATAGAAGATGTAAACGCGAATAATCTAAAAAAGGCTCAAGCCGCCATCCAAGAATCCCGTTTTATCGTCGATGCTATTTTTGGAATTGGTCTTAATCGCAATATCGAAGGTTTATATTATGATATTATTATGGCTGTTAACAATAGTTCGGCGACGGTTTTCAGTATCGATATTCCTTCGGGGATAAACGGTAATAACGGTATAGTGATGGGAGTTGCTGTTAAAGCCAATTATACATTAATTATTCAAAATTATAAAACCGGTAATCTGCTTAATGACTCCTGTGATTATCAGGGGACACCAATCGTACTTAATATCGGAATCAGACGACCGCCTCAGCAACCGACTCGTTATCTATTAACCTCTTATCATCTTGCCGGTATCATTAAGCCCCGGCTTAAAAATACCCATAAATATAATTACGGCAAAGGAGTTATTTTTGGTGGCAGCGCGGGCATGACCGGAGCGCCGCTTCTTGCGGCATTGGCGTTACTGCGCTCGGGTGCCGGAATATCCGTATTGGCGATTAATCATAAATACCGCCGTTATTTTGCGAATTATAACCCTGAGATTATGGTTAATGCTTATCGATCCAAAGCTATAAAAAACATTACGGTTAATGCTCAGGCTGTTGCTTTCGGCATGGGTTTGGGAAAAACGGATAATATTAATTACCGGTATCTTAAGCAACTGCTATCATTATCGATACCTCTTGTTATTGATGCCGACGGTCTTTATTATTTTAAAAAATATTTAGCGCTAGCGGATGAAAAGGTTATTCTCACACCGCATAGCGGTGAACTGGCAAACCTGGTTGATTTATCTGTTTCGGAAATTAACAATGATCCTTTAGGAATAGTTGAACGGCTGGTTGAAAAATACCGTTTTCAAGTTGTTCTTAAAGGGCCGACTACAATAATTGCAAATAAGGATGCAATATATTTTCATCGAAGACCCAATCCGGGAATGGCAACCGCCGGAAGCGGCGATGTTTTAGCGGGAATCATAACCGGTTTTCTTGCCCAAGATTATTCAATAACTGAGGCTTGTAAATTAGGCGTTGTTTTTCATTCTCTGGCCGGTTATGCTGCTCGGAAAATCTATGGTGAACACGGCATGATTGCTTCTGACATTATTAACTGTCTTCCGAATGAAATATTAAAGATTAGCATAAAAGGATAAAATAGAACCATTGTCCGAATTCGGGGGAAAAATATTATCCAATTAACGCCACATGTACATAATAGTTTTTTATTAAATCGGGTTTTGTTGAAATGGGATACTGTTATTCTCTTTTTGAAAAATCATTAGATTCAATGCATGAACTGATGACCGGTTAGGATTGGATATAAAAAGATAAGGTATTGTTACTAAACCTTATCTTTTTTGTTTTTGCATTTCATCTAAATCGGATAAAAAAGAGGCAATATCTTCACTTTCGGTTGCCCAGGAAGTTACTAAACGGATAACGGTTTGTCCGTTTAGTTTTTCCCATTGTTCAAACAAATATTTTTTACTTAGTCCTTTAACAATATCATCGGAAAAGGCAGCGAATATTTGATTGGTCGGTGCCGGATAGGTTAAATTGATTTTGCGGGCAATTAATCCGTTGCGCAATAATTTTGCGGTTTGATTGGCTTTTGCGGCCAGTCGGAAGAAAAGATTATCGGTAAAGAGTGCTTCAAACTGAAGGCCGATTATAAATCCTTTTGCTAACAGCCCTCCGTTTTGCTTTATTGAGTGACGAAACCCTTTTTTTAATTTTTCATTGACAATAACTGCGGCTTCGCCGAGTAAGGCCCCGTTTTTGGTGCCTCCGATATAAAAGACATCGGTTAAAGCGGCGATATCATTTAATGAGAGATCGTTATTATCAGCGGTAAGGGCGACTCCCAGTCTTGCCCCATCAAGATAAAGATAAAGATTATTTTGTTTGCAAATTTTTGAAATAGACGCCAGTTCAGATTTTGAATAAATAGTTCCGGTTTCGGTTGAATTTGATATATAAACCATTTTAGGAACAACCATATGTTCATCAATATGACAGGATAAAACTTCTTGGATTTTTTCAGCGGTAATTTTACCTTCCAATCCATTTACTAAATTAATTTTATGACCGCTTGCTTCAATTGCACCCGTTTCATGAACATTGATATGTCCGGTGGTAACGGCAATTACCGATTCATAAGGTTTTAAAGCGTGAGCAATAACGGTTTTATTGCATGAGGTACCGCCAATCATAAAATGGATGTCGGCATCGCATCCCAGTTGTTGTTTGATTAATTTTGCTGCATAATGCGAGCGGTCATCTAAACCGTATCCCGGATATGATTGATATCCGGGCGAAATTAAGCGATTCAGTATTTCTTGATGAGCGGTTTGGCTATAATCGTTCAAAAAACTAATCATTGTTATCAATCCTTTTATTTTTATTATAATAATTATAACAGATAATGATTTACTTGTGAATAGAAAAAAAGAGGTTTTTATAAAATGAGTATTTCTGGGTTATTATGAATTTTTAATGATTTTTCTTGTAATTATTAACCAAATATTGTATAATATAAATATAATAATATTGATTGGGACAGAGTTGTTATGGACAAAAACGAAATCAAAGAATTATTAAGGGAATACCGAAACAATTATGAGGAGATTAATCTTGATGAAGTGTTCATTTTAACCAAAGAGGCTATGATGTACATCGGGGACACCGATCCGGTTTTACGTGACAATCTGGTTTATCCTTATATTGAGTATGTTATCGGTCATGATTTATTAAAACCGGATGAAGTTAGAGCGATTGCACAAATATGTTTAAACAATATTGCCCTTAAAGGGAAAAAGATTGATGATAGTATCTTTAGTCGAACATTCTCAATGTTAATTATTGGCTCCGTTATTAGTTTTCATCGGAAACATTCGATTTTTTCATTATCTGAATTGCAAGATATTTTTAATCAAGTTATTGATTCCTATCAAAGTGATTTTGACGTTCGCGGGTATATTAATAAAAAGGGCTGGGCTCATGGCGCCGCTCACGGTGCTGATACCCTTTCACAATTTGCCTTACTTGATGAATTCAATTCAGAAATGTTAATGCGAATTTTATATGCGATTCAAAAAAAATCTACCATCTCATATTACGGTTATATTCATAATGAGGATGACCGAATGGCAAGAGC
>JALOBF010000044.1 GCA_023228385.1 Bacilli bacterium | reverse complement strand
ACATCACTGATTATTTACAGATTGCCGCTTATGGCGTGATGATTACCCCGGCGCTTTTGATAGATGATAAGGTTGTTTCTTATGGAAAAGTCCTTAAAACTGATGATGTAATAAAAATTATTAAGCAGTGTTTAAAGTGATTGGATTTCGGTTTTTATATTAATGAGAATAAACTTAATGCAATGAAGGCCGTATTTTATCATTTTCTATTCGACTTTTAATATTTTCTTGAAAATTATTTAATTTTATCGTATCATATATATGATGGCAGACCAGAATTATGTAGACATGTAGCAGCTTGAAGTCGAATAGGAAAGGAGCTGACGGGCTATAAAGGGAAGCGGTGAAATGTTTTTAGGCGAACAAATTAAGAAAAATAGAATTAATATCAATCTTACTCAAGAAGAATTAGCAAAAAAGATAAGTGTTACAAAAGATTGTATAAACTTATGGGAAACCAATCAAACGGAACCATCGGTAACCGAACTTATAAAATTGTCTAAGATTTTCAATGTGCCGATTAATCATTTATGCGAAGAACCATTTTTAGCACAAGAAGGCTATTTATCTTCGGGAATTACCGTTTATGACCATAAATTTATAAAGGCTTTTAGTTGTGATTTTTTCGACAAAAAAATAATAACTTCTATTACATTTGCCTTAATATTAATAGTTTCTGGTCTTTTTACGATTATATTAAGTGAATTAGAAGTTAAAGTACCATTTGGAATATTATTTATTATTATTGGAATTTTCTCACTTATAAGATCGATTATTAATAAAGGCAAACTGAAAAAATTATATTTGCAAATGCTGAATAAGGAATCCAATAAAACTTTTAGGTATTACTTTTATCATGATTATATCGATATTGAAATGAAAAGTGATGTATCCGTTTCGAAAAATATTATTTATTACAATAATATTGACCAGATTATTGAAAAAGACGACTATATATATTTTTTATATTTAAATAAATATTATGCAATCGATAAGAAATACCTTGATAATATATCTTTAGCCTTAACATTGCTCAAATCTGAAATTAAGAATAAAAAAACAACGATTCAAAATAAGGGGAAATCCTCAAATGAAAAAAATAAAACGATAAAGATATTATCCTTAATTACTTTTATCCTTACTGTATTTACCTTACCGTTAGCTTTAATGATTTTTGCATTAACTCAAAAAAGTGGTAATTTTCATGATCCCAGTCAGACTGTCGAGCATATATGGGTTATGATATTTGCCTTACCTATCCCCCTTTCATCAATTGTTTTAGGGTTTATCGCTAGGAGGGTTGGAATTAAATATAAAAAAAATCTAATTCTTGGTTTTATTATGGCCGGTTCGGTAATTGTGTATAGTTCCATGACTTTAATTTTTAAAAATGAGTTTTCTCATGACTATACTTATATTAATAAAATAGAAAACAGGATAGAATTTGATTTACCCGATATCGGTAGAATCAGTACTGAGGATTGGTCAAAAAGAAGTCAATCGACAACATTGGACGATGCATATATTAATTATATAAGTTATGTTACTTTTTTCGATGCCGATGAAATAGAATCTTTTACTGAAAGCGTTCAAAAAAGTGCTTTATGGACCTCGCATATTATTACCGAAAATAAAGGTATGTTATGTAGTCAAGCTGCCTTTCAATTTGCCGATTATAACTATTACATAATTTATAATTTAACCTTAACTACTTTTAATAGTTTACCACCAGAATCAGGCACATATGATTTTATTTTTCTGGGTTATAATCATGATAGAGGAACCATGTTAATAATTGAGTATCGTTTGGATATCTCTTTAGAATAATATCATATAATAAAAAACAGGATAAATCATGATTGCATTTTTAAAGTAAATCATAATAATCCTGTTTTTATATTGAATGTAAGATTGCTTTCTTTTTACCATAATCTTTATGTCTTCCGATTTACCGGAATTACCGATGACTGCGGATAGGATTACTTCTTTATCTTTGAATAAGTTAGGAGTGATTATGGCGATGCCGGCGATAACATCTGTGTTTGATGAATTCCCTTGTAGCAGCGGTAATTTGGCACCCGCTTCAAGCATCGATCCATCCAAATTCGAATACATACGCTTAAGAATGATTTTACATTAACATTACAGGAATTTACATTGCCTACCACCGGGCCGTCAAGATATGCCGGAGCCCATAAAGCGCCGTCTTTAGGAATGGTAACGGTTTGTTCGGTGGTATAGGTGCCGATAATTTCAATAATTTCCCCATTGGCATTTATAACGGGAGACTTATCGGCGGCGTTATTTTGTACATATGTATCCGACAATGTTATAACCTTATCGGTACCGGTTTTATTTACATAGAGTATGCCGATACTTCCGGCATTTCTAGTTGGTTTAAAATTAGTTGTACTTTCGGTAATTTCTAAAGAGTATACGGCAAAATGCAGATAGCCAATGTCGCTCTTTTCAAATCTTAAGGTATATCCGTCAAATGGCAATGTATAATAGGATGATACATTGTAATCTTCGGGATTTACGGGAGTTGTATCATTGTCGTTTATTGACGAAACAACGCTTTCAGGCGTCATACCGAAATTAATGGTATGCTCAACGCTGATTTCCGGATATGTTTTTGATGAAACGACAAAGGTTCTTCGATAATCCAGGCGAGCGGATCCCGATTTTGAAAGTTGACCCGGCTGTAATAAGAGGATCTTTTATTAAAAGTCGTATCATAAAGCGCGTCGTTATAAATCCTGATATGAAAATACCATGGCATTAAGATTGTAGTTTTCCATTACGGTAAAGACACGGTTTATTTCGGCTTTATATTGATCAATCGAACTATAGGATGCAACATCGCCGGTCATTGTTGAAATCCAGACACCGCGAAAATCGGTCTCCTTCATTTCATAAACATCGGGAATCTGAACTCGAATTGAAGTGCCTCGATAGGTAATATAGCCGCTGCTGTCTTCTTTTTCCAAAGCAATTAAATTATAAGATTTAAGCGTGGTATCGCTAAATAATATTATAATAAACCTAAACAAAAGGTTAAAATTTTCTTCATATATCCTCATCTGTACTATATTAAAAGTGACATACACTATTCTATATTTATAATAATAACATAATTTGCAGCCTATCCCAATATGTTTTTTTTATTATCTATAGGGGCTAATACACATACGCTTTGGCCTTAATATCAATATTCTATATTGTATACTATAAAAAAGAAGGAGGAAAAAAATGAACTCTTATGAAGTAAACCCCTATAATTATCAAGATCAAAGAATAGGTCTTGGCGGAATAGGCTCTGGATTTGGTTTATTACCGGGTTTGGGTTTTGGCAGACTTGGCTTTGGTTTAGGTAGAGGTTTTGGCTTTGGTTTAGGTAGAGGTTTTGGTTTTGGATTACCATTTCTCACCGGAATTGCTGCCGGATCATTACTGGCTCCCAGGCCTATATATGGTCCCTACCCAGCATATCCGCCTTATCCATATCCCCCGTTCCCATATCCCCAATATCCTTATTATTAATTTGGGTTACTTAGAAAATAAATAAATAATAATTGTATCATAGTTTTTTTCAGAGCAATTACAAAAGATACTATTTGAATTATAGTATCTCTTTTTATTTTTAATTATAAAGTGTTGGTTTTTATGTAAAAATAATATATATCTACGAATAGTATACATTGCTTAACCGATAAATAGGTTGTTTTAATCATTAAATTTCGATATAATAAATTCAAAAGGAGGTTTGGATTATGAGAATCGGAAACAAAATTGCATCACGGAGAAAAGAATTAGGAATGACTCAACAAGAATTAGCTGATAAATTGTTTATTAGTGTAAAAACCGTTAGTAAATGGGAAACTAACCGCGGTAACCCGGAAATGAATATTTTACCCCAATTAGCAAAAGCTTTGGATATTAACATTTCCGATTTATTTGATGAATCGGAAATGCAGGAGGAACAAATACTCACTAAAGAAAAAAGATATCCTAATATAATAAATGCGTGCATAGGGTTTGGGGTCGCTTGTCTCGGCTTGCTTTTTTACATACTCCCGTTTATGTATGTAAAAACAGATCTAAGCAACACCCTACCATGGTATAGTCCGATTGGCGGGAATATCCCGATTACTTTAACATTTTCCGGATATAAAGTTTTATTCACTATGAGTAGCAACAAACCATTAGGAATTTTATTTCTTCTATGCGTGTGGATTTCATTTATTGCGATTATTGTCCATATTGGATTGGGTATAATTGAATTTGCGGAATTAAAAGCGGAACTATATTCGGTTAAAGAAAAGGCGTTATATGTTCTTTCGATTGTTGAAACAGCAGCAATAAGTCTGGCTTTGATAATTTCATTAATATCATCGGTTGGTATCGGCTCCGGCTTAATTATGATGATATTATTGTATGGAGTAATTTTAGGATATAGAATTTATGAAAAGAAAAAGCTAATAAACTAAAAAGAAACATCTTACTAAACTTATGATTTTTAAACTTTTTGGTTACATCAGTATTGATAACTGTTGCTGATATAACCATTTTTATTATTTCATATTATTTATACTTATAGGTACCCCATTCTTTTCCAAAAAAACCGTTAGTTTGTTCATTTAAATCGTCGTGTAAAAAAAATACATTTTCTATTGCATTCTTGTTTGTGTGTGATATAATTATTATAGTTATAATGATTGATTAGTATATATGGTGTTGAGAAGTCTTGTTTTTATAAAAAAAACATTGAAAACATTCAGCAAGTACGTTGATTGTGTCCGATAGTATATTGTGGATCTTAGTTATTTTAAAAATAAGATACCATTTTAAAAATATGTGTTTTAAACGCATATTTTTTACTTAAAGGTCTGCAATCAAGCTGTATGATTATATAAAGAAGAGGAGGTGAACCGAATGTCAAAAGATAATAAAAAGCAGACTTCTAAGGCTGGTGTAAGTCCAAAGACAAAACCTGATGTCGGAAACACAATGTTTCAACCCAAGCCGACGCCAAAGAAAAAGTAAAATATGTAAAAATATTGCATGAGGGAGACATTTAGATTAAAGTCCTTAAATCTTTTCATGCCGCAAATGTATATTTGATCTTAATTAAAAAGATAAGATCCGCTGACAAAATTAAGAGCCATATCTGCCAAAAATCCTACTATTAAACGTAAGAAGGATAGAGGAATATCCAAGAAAGAAGTTAATCCTCCTAAGTAACAATGACAAATGTGAGCTATCAACCAACCGGATGGTTTATGAAATAAAGCTTCATAATCATCCGGTTTTTAAATTCTGCCATTTTTTGTTAATGAAAACGGTAAGGGATTAACGGCTTAAGTAAGAGATGGTGATAACACAGCAAAAAACCTTGACATACAGAATCTATATGATATACTTAATAAGAAAAAACAAGAATTTTAATAGATTGGAGTGTGTTTTATATGAAAGGTACAATTAATCATAAAAATATATTCTTATCTATTAATTATTTTGTTTATGATTATCTTTCGTATAAAACATAAAATCTCTTTTTATTGAAATTCAATAAAAAGGTTTTTTTATGGAGGGTATTAATATCGAAAGATTAAAATCAAAGTTTAGACAATTAATATTACATTCTAAACAGTCTTATCAGGATATCTATTGTTTGATGAGTTTAGGCGTAAAGAGTTCGTTTGATTATGCTTTGAAATTTGATGAGGATCCGACCTATTATTGTGATGGAGTTGGATACCGGTTATCTCTATCTGATTATAAGAATTATGATTTGCCGACAATTAAAATCATAATTCCATTGGTTAAGTTTCTTGCTTTCACAAAAAATATTGCTTTTTGTGATTATTGTTTACGGGATTTTGTCACTTATATTGATATGTTAAATGAAGAAAATCACAATCGAAATAAGGATGTAAAAACGAACGGCGCTTATTATATTGATCATCCGGAGTCCATAGTCAGGCTTAGAAACAGCTGCTATATCGAAAAGGAATCACTGATAATTTTAATGCAAGTTCAATTGCCCGTTAAGGATTTTAAAAAAGGGATGCGGATGGTTACAAAGATTCTCCCCTCGACGGTAGGATTATACTTAGAGCGTTTTAATTATCGCGCTCTAAATGCTTCTTTGGAGTTATTCGCCAATCAGGAGATAATCAGAAAATATTTAAAAGATCATAATTACGTTGCTTTTATTGGCTCCGGCTCTTTACTCGCCCGTAATCTGGATAACGATAAACCTTTACCCAATTGCAAACCTTTTGCATCTTGTCCCGAAGATGAAATTATCATTCCGTTAATCAATGGAAGTATAAGGGGCCTGGGAATCAAAAGCGGGATAACGGTTTTACTTGGCGGTGCGTATGCCGGAAAAAGTACCATTCTAAATGCGATATTTTCCGGGGTTTACAATCATAAAAATAATGACGGCAGGGAGTACGTAATAACCAACGATGACGCCATAAAAATTAAAGCAGAAGACGGAAGATGCATTAATAATGTTGATCTTTCGATGTTTATCAATTCGAAAAGTAATAATAACCATTTTTCCTGTTCTTATGCCAGCGGTGCGACATCCCAGGCTGCCAATATTGTAGAAGCGATAAATATGGGCAGCAAATTATTAATTTTGGATGAAGATTCTACTGCCACCAACTTTATGATTTGTGACGAACAAATCAAATCATTAGTAAAAGATATGGGTATAACCCCATTCAATGAAAGAATCAGGGAGTTATATAATGACTTATATGTTTCCAGTATTTTAGTCGTCGGCAGCTGCGCCCGATATCTGGAGACGGCAGATTGCATTTATATTATAGAAAAGTTTACATTAAAAAAATTTAAAGCACAATCTTTTGAAAGGCAAAAAAGCAATATCAATTGGATTAACAATCGATTTTTAAAAAAGAAAAACAATACTTTATTCACAAAGGAAATCGTTAATGAATATATCGAAGTAATTCATAAAGATTTGATTAGAATCGATGGAACATATTTAAATGTTGCCCAAATCGGTCAATATATGACCCATAATCAAATCAATGGCCTTGCTTATATCCTTGGGTCTATGAAGAATTTAAACTTTGATTATATTGAATTAAATGAATTATATGAAGAGATTTATAAAAAAATCAGGGTTGAAGGTTTAGATTCCCTTTATTCTTATTCGTCTAATACTAAAAGATTTTTCGAAATGCCAAGGAAATATGAAATTATTATGGCATTAAACCGAATTAAAGGTTTAGAGATTCTTATCAAATAGCCTTAATGCTGTCGCAAAAAAATATTTCGGAGAATTGTATGATAAAAAATATTTTATTTGATTTGGATGATACATTGCTTGATTTTCACCGGGCAGAAAAAATCGCATTGACCAAAACACTGCTTCACTTGGGATTGGAACCCAAAGAAAAGATACTCACAAGATATAGCGAACTTAATTTAGCCCAGTGGCGATTATTGGAACAAGAAAAAATTACGCGAGAAGCGGTGAAAGTTCGGCGTTTTCAATTGCTCTTTAGTGAAATCGGTACTGACTGTTCCGCCGATTATGCAACAAAATATTATGAACATCATTTGGCGATGGGGCATTACTTTGTTGACGGTGCCGAGGAATTGTTAAGGTTTTTATCCGGCCGATATCGCTTATATTTGGTTTCAAACGGAACTACCGCCGTACAAAGGAGCCGAATTGAAAGTGCGGGTATAACTAAATACCTATCCGATATTTTTTTATCGCAGCAAATCGGATTTGAAAAACCCAATGTGGGTTTCTTTAATTACTGCTTTTCGCGAATTCCCAAATTTAAAAAAAATGAAACGGTAATAGTCGGGGACAGTCTTACTTCCGATATAAAAGGCGGTAAAAATGTCGGTATCACAACCGTGTGGTTTAACCCCAACGGCTTAGGAAATTTTTATAATATAATACCTGATTATGAAATCCTCAACCTTTTGGCTTTGATACCGCTATTAAAAGCCATGTAATGCTGTCGCTTAATCTCAATTTATTTTTCCGATTTGAAATTACCGATAAACCTCCATCAACAAAACATTTTTCATAAAGCGAAATTATCAATTTCTAAACGATGATGGATTAAATTCTCATTTTTTAGTGGCTTTTCGTATAATAAAATGATATGATACTATTATATTAGACAATATTTTCATAATAATTATGGAGAAGTGTAATGAACAAAACACCGGAATTAATTGTTGTTCCCATTAAAAATGATGTTTTTTTGGATTATGATTATCTGATTAACATTAATGAATCGCAGTATAAATTTGAAGAAAACTTTAAGAGCAAGTTTAATGAGAGTAAAGGCTTGGCTCTTTTTAATTTGGGATTTGCCAATAAGAATCAAAAGATGTCATTGTCTTTAAAGTATCTCTATCATATCAGCCGCTATTTTTTGCATCAATTAATTCAAATCCCTGATTTGGACGAGTTAAAAGATCAAGTTTCGGTTCAATTGGATGACGGAAAGGCCGATTACTTTATCAGAACTTCTCCCTTTATTACCAATGCCAATTTTATTAATCAAAGTTGGATTAATAAAATTTGGAATATGATTAATATCGGTTATCAGGAAGCAAGTCAGGAGATAACCGGTTCGATTCAAGATTATTTATATAAGAAAAACAAGAGTCTAGTTAATGCCGGAAGAGTGTGTTTTCACTTAGTTGAAAATAAACTAGAACCGACCAAGTTTGCTTTTATGACAACTTTTCAAATTTTCGATTTAAATTCTTCCAGAATTAAAAACATCTCTTTAAAGAAAACCCTTGAGCAGTTTAATAATGATCAAGAACAATTGTTGAAAATATTGGGTCCGATTACCAATGCTGCCGGCAACAGTACTTTTATTAATAATTTACTGGAAACCGGGGAGATATTTTATCCGTTGACTTTAAATAAGGATGAAGCATTTCAGTTTCTAACCGAAATACCATTATACGAGCAGGCAAATATAATTTGCAAGGTTCCCAATTGGTGGAAGAAAAAATATAAAACTAAAATCGGAGTTTCGATAGGCAATAAAAAGTCATACTTAAATTTTGATGAATTAGCCGACTTTGAAATCAATATCCATTTAGGGAACCTAAACATCAGTATAGAAGATTTAGATGAAATATTAAAATTAAATAACGGACTTGTTCAGTATAAAGGCGAATGGATTGAAATCGACAAACAAAAATTACTTGAACTACAGGAAGCTTATTTAAAAGTTGCACACGAACTAAATGAAAGTGATGTTACTTTATTTGAAGCTTTAAAGTTAGAACTAAGTGAAACTAAAGAAATTAAATCAACCGATATCGATATTGAAGTAACGGCCGGAGAATGGGTTCAAAAAACTTTACGAAATATTGTAATCCAAGATAAATTAGATGAAATATCAATGGGAGATGATTTTTATGCAAAGTTAAGACCGTATCAAGCTAAAGGTGTTAATTGGTTAAATACGATGAAAAGTTTACGTCTCGGATGTTGTTTGGCCGATGATATGGGATTGGGTAAAACTGTTCAAGTGTTGGGTTGGCTGAATTCTTTAAAGGATAAGAACGAAAATAGTCTTTTGGTTATTCCGGCTTCTTTAATCGGAAACTGGATCAGTGAGACAAACCGCTTTGCGCCCAATCTAAAATATTATATTTATCATCCTAATTATATGTCATCATCCGCCGCCGAACTGACTGATGACGAAGTCAACTCATATGACTTAATTATAACAACTTACAGCATGCTGTCTAAAAATAAACTTTTTAAAGAAAAAAAATGGGATAATATAATTTTGGATGAGGCTCAAGCCATTAAAAACTCAACAACCCAACAATCAAAAAGCGCAAGGAGTCTAAAAGCAAAGTATCGGGTCGCCTTAACCGGTACCCCGATTGAAAATCGGTTGTCCGATCTTTGGAGTTTGTTTGATTTTCTAAATAAAGGATTGCTGGGAAGCAGCAAAGAATTTAAAGAATATGTAAAAGCAATGGATGAAGACGATTCGTATTATGAACGATTACGGGAACAAATTAAACCGTTTATTCTCAGAAGATTAAAAACCGATAAATCAATTATTGATGATTTACCGGAAAACTTA
>JALOBF010000043.1 GCA_023228385.1 Bacilli bacterium | reverse complement strand
CCAAACCGCGGGCAAACCTTGCCGTTATCAGCGTATGGTTAATTGCCCTTAAGAACGGTAAATTCAGTTTCAGATAGTCCTTGACATAACGTCCTGGTTTTGTCTTAAAAAATATCCAAAGAAATACGAAGGCACAACCGACATACTGCAATATATTTATAAAGTTCCCACGCATGAAATTACTAATATTAAAAACAATCTGGGTCAGATAAGGCAGTTCTCCTCCGAATTCCTTCAGCATGTTTTGAAATTCCGGAACGATATAAACGGTAAGAAAAATAAAAACCGCAACAATAATGACAAATAAAAAGGTCGGATAAGTCAGAGCGTTTTTTGCCTTCGCTTTTGTTTTTAAATCACGTTCATAATAATCCGCGACTTTATTCAGAACATAATCAAGATTGCCGCTGACTTCGCCGATATAAATCATGTTCTTTAAAAACGACGGGAAGACTTTGGGGTGGGCGGCAAAGGCGTCGGATAAATACACGCCTTTCAATAAGTCGTCATATATTTTAATAAGAATATTGCGGAAGACTTTTGATTTAACCTGAAAGCGCATTGTGTCAATGGCATCGATAATGTTAATGCCGGCAGTAATCATAACCGCGAATTGCCTGATAAAAATTATAACCTCGCTTTTTTTAACGCCGCCGCCGATAGTCAGAAAGGAAATCGATTTTCTTTCCTTTACTTCTCTTCCTTTTATTAACTTTAAATCCCGGCCTTTCAAAAGGCTTTGCAAATCGCGCAAATCACCGGCTGATTCCCGTCCCTTAATAACCTTCCCTTCCAATGTCATTGCCTGATATTTAAAAATCGCCATATATATTCACCTATATAAATAAATTAATATACCAACTGATAATATCGGACCCGAAGAACAGGGAAATTATCATTCCCGTAACCAAAAACGGTCCGAAGGCCATTTCATCGCCCTTACTTAGTTTTTTAAACTTTAGCAGAATCAGGGCTGTTATCGCGCCGATAATGGTTGAAAAACCGAAAGACAATAAAATATTGTAAATCCCAAGATTAAGACCGGCCCCGGCTAATAGTTTGACATCGCCGTAGCCCATTGCTTCCCTTTTATATATCATTGAAGCAATCCGTCTTATAATAAACAACAACAAAAAGCCGCCGATAAATCCGATAACGTTAATGATGATTTCATTTTTATCACCGCGGAAAAACAAATACAGAATTCGGATTATCCCAAGGATGAATAAGCTTATATTCAGCGTATCCGGTATAATATGAAAATCAAGATCGATAAACATTATCCAGACAATTATTGTAATGAATATTAAGGCAAAGGCAAGGTTTACGGTAAGGCCGAATTTCAGATAAGAAACGCCATATAAAAGACCATATAAGCCTTCAACAAGCGGATAGCGAAGGGAAATTCTTTCCCGGCAATAACGGCATTTACCTTTTAAAATAACATAACTGATAAGGGGAATATTATCATGCCATTTGATTTCTTTATTACAGGCCACACAATGGGAACCGGGCTTGATGATGCTTAATTTGCGGGGCATGCGATAGATGACGACATTGGAAAAACTGCCGATGAGTATTCCGAAAATAATAACCGCAAATATCACATTTTCCTCCTAGGCATTTGCTATCTCCCATTGAAGAATCAGGTATTCCTTTTTCTCTTCGGAAATAACATTGACTTTAAATTTAACCTGAATTCGGTAGGTAATATTCCTGTATTCTTTTTCAATAGCATATTCGTAAATATCATCGCCGTTGTAAATAATTTCATATTCTCGGTCATCATAATAAACGATTATGACATCATCAGGATTATAGCCGCCGGCAACGTTTTTGGTAAACTGAATAAATACTTCCTGGGCAATGGTTTCAAGATCGAGGCGATTTCTCATCCTTTTATATGACCTGTCGATTTTTATATAGTTATAGTAAAAAAGAGAAAAGGCCAGAATTGCCAACAATGTTATCATCGACAACAAAATACTGGTTATAACCAAAACCGCACCTTTATTGTTTTTCATCTTCAGCACCCCTTCTTCCAGCGCCCAAGATAAATATCGCTAACTAACTCTTTATTTCCTTTTACGATTTTCGTAATGGTCAGCACATAAACCTCATCATTATCGTTATAGCCATAATCATAATATAACACATAGCTGCCACCCCCGGTAGTGATTAAACTAAAATCGCGGTCATAGATGAGTCTTTGGTCATCGGCAATTACCGGTCCGGCAAAATACTGATTATAGGAACGGTAATATTCCTTCTGCCAGTTTTCCGGGTCAGCCAGATATATTTCGTGGATATTGCTAATTATGGATTTTAATTCATTCTTTTCCCTTTTGCTAACTTCAAATTTCACAATAGAAATATAAACGGAGCTGATTATTAGTCCGACAATGGCCATTATGGCCAAAGCGGTGACAACCTCAACAAGAGTAAAGCCTTTTTTCATTTCCACCACCTATATTCTTATATAAAATCCGTCAATATAGTCACCGGCATACTTGGCGGCCGTTATGATAATGTCATCGTATGTGATATCGGCTTGCACAATCTCAAATAATTTTTCGTTGGTGAAAAATGATTCATAGCGGCTCCTGATATCTTCTTCTTCAACAATAAACAAAATATGGTTAGTTTCCTTTTTCTCGTAAGCAAATAAATGCTTGCTTCTTAAGATTTCCAGGTTGCTGTAAATCTCGCTTTCCGGCGGGTTGCTGTTATACAAGGCAATCGAGTCGATTAATTTCGATTCAAATAATAACAAGACATGGCAACTGACCCCATCGCGGAAAACAATAAATGTGTCGAGCGGATTCTTAAAACGCTCTTCAAAGGCCCCAGCAACAGCCTGGATGAAACTGACCGAAGACTCAATATACTTATTCATGAGATTTGACAGTTCCTCCAAGCTGTTAATTAACTTACCGGGTATAAGGTCGATATAAAATATTATTCCGCCGTCCTTGCGGTTAATAATCCGGTTAATCTGCTTATATGTATCGCTGTTTGTCCGGAAGAATTCATTTAACTCTTTTTTGGCCAGTTTTTTTGTACGAGCCCGGCCGGCCTTCGGCAATATCGTATTAAAGCACAGCAAATCAGGGGTATCATATAAAACAATGATCTCGTCTTCGGTATCCTTATCACCCAAGGCCAATTCCTTTATGATTTTTTCCGCCACGACCTTATTATCAACAATTAACCCTTCTTTTACCTGAAATTTCTCCAGTTTTTGTTCTGTCTTTGCGACAATGGTATATAAACCTTTTGTATTGGCAATAACATGAACACCGATAACCGGATCAGGGTAATTATTATAGCGTATTAAAATTTTTTGACGCTCTTTTTTCATAACATTTCCTCGTTTTATAAATACAATATGTTATCAATTGTAAATGATTGTATAGTTTTGTTTATCGTTGCTTTGGTTCCCAACTGAATCCTCGACCGTCATTGCGAATTCAAACTCAACCAATGTTGATGCATAATACGTAATGTCGGCACCGAAACTTATCGTGATGGTCGATATTCCGGTTAGAATGTCTTCAGTATAACTTATAAATATACCCTGAGAATTCAATCTGGCCTGATTTTGTATGTTTCCGTATGGGTTTGACGCATCGGCATATATTAATATCCGGCCGAAAAGGGTGGTATCAAGACGCATGATAAATAAATCATCATCCTTAACGACAATTTCATATTCAAATCCTTCATCTTTGCCAACGGCAATTGTTCCTGAAGGTGTAACGCTTTGAATGACCGGAGCCTTATTGACATCAAATGTAAAGATTTTTTCTTGAGAAAAAACTTTATGTCCCCACATGTCTTCCAGTTCCACAAGCAATCCTATCCGCTGGTTAATTAAAACATCATTTATTGTCGTGCTGCTGAAGGTGATTAACCATACGTGTTCGTCAGGATAATAAATAGCCGTTATTCCGCTTAACGAAGAATCAAGAGGATTTTCCGAATCCGGAAACAAATATAGGAAATGTATTTGCTCTTCCGTAGCCAGTTTGATTAACGCATGTTTAATATCATCATCGCTAAACCTGACTTTAAGTATCACAGTTTCATGTTCAAGCAGATAATAATCATTGCCGTCCGTCAGGTATTCCAGAACAGGAATCATATTCCATCCGGCGACCAGCCGCAGATTCTTTGCCGGCATTGTATCGAACAGGTATTCCTCCCCGTTTAAATACCAGCCGGTAAAATCGTATCCTTCCATTGTCGGGTTGGGCGGGACGATGATATCGGTATTGTAATCAGCAGTGATAGCGTCGACAGGACTGCCGCCGTTGGAATCAAATGTTATTGTGTATTTATTCACTTCCCATTCGGCATATAATAATATATTCTCCGCCGGCATTCTGTCAAATACATATGGTTCGGTAAAATCGCCGTCAAGGAACCAGCCGGCAAATGTATAACCGGTTTTGGTTGGCTTCGCCGGGGCACTGACTAAGGCATCATAGTTTTTCGTTATTTTTGCCACGGCGCTCCCGCCGTTGCTGTTAAATATTATCGTATATTTATTTATTTCCCATTCGGCATATAAAGTCAGGTCATAATCGGGTAGGGTGGCCGGCGCGGCCTTGTTGAATTGCTCATCAGTGAACCAGCCTTTAAAAGTATGGCCGGTTTTTTCCACGGTGATTAATTCCAGATCTTCATCGATCATACTAATCGGATACAAAAATTCATCGGGGTCCTCACCATTATTAGGAATAAACACCACGGCAATCGGGTCTGTTCTTTCCCATTTGGCATAAAGTGTGATGTTTTCACCGGGCATCCGGTCAAATATATAGATATTTATAAACCCTTCTTCCGTATACCAGCCGGCAAACTCATACTTATCCTTAAAAGGAGCTGATGGTTCATAAACAAGTGAGTTAAAAGGCTGAGTCAGGGCAAAAACTTCGCTGCCGCCGTTAACGGTAAATGTAATCGTATAATTACCCTTTTGCCATTTGGCATGTAATTCGATATTATTTTTTATCCGATAAGAATGATTATCGGGAACGGTAAACAAGACCTCATCTTCCGTATACCAGCCCAAAAAGACACTTCCGTATTCCGTTAAGACGGGTAATACATCAATATAATCATTATACTGATAAGTCCGATCCGGAATTATCGTCCCGATATTCGTCCGGAAAACTAATTTGTAAGTGTTTATTTCCCATTTGGCATATAATAATATATTTTCCGCCGGCATTTTAATGAAATTGTAACCTTCAAGCATTTCCTCATCAATATACCAGCCTTTAAATGTATAACCTTCCCGGAGCGGCTTTGCCGGTTCCGTTAAACGGGAATCAAAATCCTTTGTGATGCTGCTGACCAAGCTCCCGCCTTTCGAATCAAAGGAAATCGTATACTGGTTGATTTCCCAGCCGGCATAAACCCGGAGGTCACTCGAAGGCATCGTGGTCAGTGTGAATAATGACGTAAAACTGCTATCCGCATACCAGCCTTTAAAAGTATGGCCAATCTTTTCAATATCCGGTAATAAGTCGATTTCTGCGTTGAAATCATAAAATATATCGGATACGAATGTTCCGCCATTGGAAACGAAACTGATTTTATATGTGTTTATTTCCCATTTGGCATAAAGGGTGATATTTCGGGCCGGCATCTTAATTAATGTGAATTTTACCGTAAAACCCGGATCTTCATACCAGCCGATAAAACTATGACCTTCCTTGTTCGGATTAGGGATAATGATTGTCTGGTTATAATCATCGGTAATCGGCTCAAATACCGTTCCGCCATTGGAATTAAGGGTTATCGTATATTTATTTATCTGCCATTTACCGTATAAATGGATTTCCTCATCCGGCATGCGTTGCAGAGCCGGAACAAGATAGGCAGGATCCGAAAACCACCCAAGGAAAGTATGCCCTTCCCTGGCGGCGGGAACGTAATCAATCAGACTGTTGTAATCATAATATATTTCCTTAATTTCGAAATCATGAAATACCGCTTTATGGCGGTTGATGTCCCACTTGGCATAAAGCGTGATATTATTGGCAGGCATCAGGCTGTTCATATAAAACGGTTGCGTATATTTACTGTTTAAATACCAGCCGGCAAAAGTATTACCGGTTTTTATTGTAACATCATCAAACACAATCGGCTTATCGCAAACAACAGTAAAACTGGCAACGGGGGTACCGCCGGATGTATTAAAACTGACGGTATAACGATTGGCAACCCATTTTGCAAATAAATAGACATGGTGTTCCGGCATCGTCGCGAACAGGAATTTTTCAGTGCATTCCCGGTCGGTATACCATCCGGAAAACACATAACCTTGCTTAACCGGATCAGCAGGTGCGGTCACCGGATCACCATACCGGGCCAGTATCGTGGCAATTCCGTATTCTTCCTCAAAGACAATCTTGAAAATTGTTATTCCCCATTTGGCATACAAATTCAGGTTATGAGCGGGCATAACATCAAGCGTAAACGGCACCGTTAAATGCTCGTCCAAATACCAGCCGGAAAAAACATAACCTTCTTTAATTGGTACCGGAAGTATGGGTATTATACCGTCAACTTCCAGGACGATATCATCAATAATATTACTGGAATAAGTCGTAAAGCGAATTGCATAAGAATTTGCCTGCCATTTGGCATAAAGGACAATACCTGCCAATGGAATTGTCGTGAATTCATATGGCTTTGTCAGGGCCTTATCTTCATACCAGCCACTGAATATATATCCTTCCTTTTGCGGTTCATCCGGCGCCGTGACCGGGGAACCGACTTCACCGACAATGGCCGGGATCGAAGTTCCGCCGTTTGTATCAAAACCGATTGTCGCGGCATTGACTTCCCACCGGGCATAAAGCATTAAATTATAGGCAGGCATAATGTCGATATTAAAAGGTTTTGTTGCATCGGCATCAAGATACCACTCCAGGAAACGGAACCCAAAACGTTCCGGCATTGGAAGATCACCGATTTCGGCGCCGCAGTCATATTCAATCGGATCCGAATTAATATTGAAAAAGGATATGCTGAAAGTCAGCGCCGACCACCGGGCATATAATTTGATATCCCGGTCCGGCATTGCCGTCAGGGTAAATGCTTCCTCGCCTTCCTGCCATTCGATGAACAAATATCCGGCTTTTTCCGGAACCAGGAGATTTATATGTTCGTTATATTCAAGATTCTGGCTTTGATAAAGCTTGTCATCAATAAAGTATTGGATTCTGTATATATTGGGAATCCATAAAGCATACAGCTTTACGTTTTCAACCATTCTATAGGGATCAGTGAAATTCCATTTGCTGTTTAAATCCTCAGTGTCCTTATACCAACCCTGAAGCGTATAACCGGTTTTACGTGATATCGGCTCATCCATCTTAAAATATTCCCCGAATTTATAAAGCTTTTCCGAAGGAACCGGATCCCCGCCGGCCGTTATGAAATCCACGGTGTATTCATTTATTTTCCAGGCAGCACTAATCGTTATATTTTCCGCCGGCATTACCGCCGGAGTTTCTTTATCCCAGCCGGTAAAAGTATAGCCTTCCCGGACCGGGTTTTCCGGTCTGATAATGCTTGTTGCATAATCCTGAGTGATCGTAATATTGCTTGAATCGTTATTCAGGACATAAGTGATAGTGTATTTGTTTATTTCCCATTTGGCATATAATATATAGTCCTTTGTTATTCGTTCATCATTACTGAAACGAGTTAATAACCCGGGATCACTAAACCAACCCTTGAATTGATAGCCTTCCCTTTTCGGGGTGGGAATCGGGTTAATCTTTTCATTATCAATAACGGTTAATGATGCCACCGGGTTGCCGCCGTTTGTCTCGAAATGCACTTTATGGGTTATTTCTTCCCATTTGGCATATAAAACAATATCCTTTTCAATAAGAGATCCGGCAACAAACCTCGTGTTGAAATTTTTGTCAAGGTACCAGCCCTTAAAACTATACCCGGGGTATTCCGGGGGATTAACGGTTATTTCCGCCAGATATTTTAATTGCAAAGGGGCTAAAGTTAGGTTGCTTTTATTTGTCTCAAAACTGACCGTAAATTCAACCTTTTCCCATTTCGCAACAAAATTATAGTTCCTGTCGGCAACAATATCCGACAGATACAATTCATCGGGGTTTTCTTCCAGATACCACCCGGTAAAATCATATCCATATCTTTCCGGCACCGGCAATTCCGGGATTTCTTCTTCAATTCCGGGATATAATGTATCAACAGCACTTCCGCCGTTTGCATCAAAAGTAATAACAAAACCTTTCGGGTTCCATTTCGCATAAAGTTTCGTGTGATCCTTTACTTTTATACCGCTAAAAGGATTTACTGTTTCCGCATCAAGATACCAGCCGGCAAATTCATATCCTTCTTTTTTGGTGACCTCCTCGATACTGTCAATCTGGTCGCCATAATTGACCAATTTGGAATTTATTGAGGTGCCGCCATTAGTTTCAAAAATTATATAATATTGATTAATATCCCATTTACCATAAAGCGAGGTATTTTTGGTAATCAGATTATAATCTTTATTAAACTTATTTGTAAATTTTTCATCCAGATACCATCCTCTAAAAGTATATCCTTCTTTAACCGGTGTTTCCAGATGCCCTATTTTACTGTTCTTTTCGACGTAAACAGCACTTAGTTCGCTGTTGGTATTCGTGACGAATTCTACCATATATTCGCCTTTTCCCTGTGATATGACATTAATAACAGAAAAAGAAGAGACTCCTATCAGCAATACCGATAGAATTACGATAATGATCCGCATGGTTTTTAATTTAACTTTCATGAGTGTTACCCCCTGAATTATATAAAATAATTGTTTTTATAAGATTGTTGTCTGATATGATTATAAATTCAACATGATTTTCATACACTGTTCTTTTGACTGCGGTTATTGCCTTACTGATAAAAATAGGTTTATCCGCGTAAGACAAAGTTCCTTCAGCAAAAACCAATTTATTATCATCTATTTCCATTAAGGAATCCTGATTTAAAATAATATCTCCGTTATTTTTTTTCCATAAATCAACAATAAAGTTTTCCATAATCGCCGCCTCATCATATTTATCTTTTGTTAGGAGCGTTTTATTTATTTTTGAAAATGTAATAATGGCAGAAAAAATGATAATTAACAAAATTGAATAAACGGCCATGGATACCAATAGTTCCAATAATGTGAAGCCTTTTTCCCTTTTGCCGATTATAATCACCTCCACCATTTATTCGACAATAAATTTATATTAACTATATTTTAACATATCTCACCGATAATTACCACTATTATTACGTTATTTTTACAAGGAAACACTAAAAAAGCCATATATAAACAATACAAAAAGACGTTATTACTGTTTGCAGTTCAAATAAGGCAATTATATGCTATAGGATTATTGAAAAGCTGATGTTAATCAAAAAAAACAAAGATTTTAAGTATAATGAGTCTTTAAGAAATTTTATGGTTGTCTATTACAATCTTTTATTGTTGTGGTTTTATTATTATAATAAAAGCGGGCATATTCTCCAATCCGTTTTATAATTCGTAACCATACGCTTTTATAAAAAAAAAAGACAAGGCCGAAATTATTCTACAACCGACTATCTTGATTTACAAGATATTGATTTAGTTATTGATTGTATATACACAAAAAGCGATATAAAAACTTTTTTGTTTCAAAACCAATAGAAAAGTCGAATCGAAATTGTCCTAATTCCGGAAACATCAATACCAAAATTAATTTGTATTAAAACGAACCATCCGGCTCGCGGATATAGGTTTATATAAAGTAGATTGCTGGGTGTAAACAAAGAAAATGTTTGAAAGAAGAAAGGAAAGTTCCATTGCATATTTCCATAAATATTTTTATAAATTATCCCGTCAAATCAAATAGTTTTATATTATTTACCCTCATGTCTTTAATTTTTATTTTTTGATAGAACAAAACTATTCCTTTCAGAAAAACCATAAAGCGGAGGTTGTTTTCTATTCTGGATGAGCATCAAAATCTTTTAGCATATTTCGCACATTGTTATTATTAGGATTTCTGTTTTTATACTTAATTTATTTGATCAATAATTCTTGCCTTTTTCCTTTTATATGCTTTTCCGGCTTTATTCGTATCATAAAATAAAATCATTATTCTTTAAATATTATAAAGAAAAATGTCAAAGTTACAAATTTAATGACATA
>JALOBF010000042.1 GCA_023228385.1 Bacilli bacterium | reverse complement strand
GCATAACATAATCATTTTGTTCGTTTAAAATTACAGCTGACTGAAAGGCAAAAACAAATAAAAACAATGCACATATCGTTAAACCGGATATTAATCTTTTCATTACCAGGCACCTCCCCATGGGGGATTATACATACCCCAATTTTTTTGCGGACCCTGCAGAGCTTGAACCGCTTCGGTTCTTATTCCCACTTGAACTGAATAACCGAGCGGCCGGGTGTGATAATGTACTCCGGGAAAATACTCGGCAATAAAAGCAATAACCGTCGGAACATCTTCGCTTTGCCGCATAACCTTTTGTTTATAATAGTAATAATCATCAGCTTCGTTATAATACCAATCATCAAGGCAATAGTTTAAAACCATTCGGTCGGCGATAATCGGAATTTCCGTACGGTCGCCCAAATGATTAATCGTTGTAAGAATCATTTGATCGAAAAGCTTAAGGCGGATATAAGTATCGACATCACTGCTAACCGCAATGCTGATTCTTACGTTTTCAATAAATTCAACGGTTTGGCTGTCAACAACATTAATATGGTAAATACCCTTTTTCTTAATATTAAACTCAGGGTCGACAACAACTTCCGCTCCGGGATAAATAACATTATCTTTTTCATAATATAAATTGGTTGTAACTTGGACCTGACCGACAGTTATATCATCACCGGATCGGCCGCTATCAAGTAAAAAGGCCGTAATCAATGTCCCAAGAGAAAACACTAAAAAAATTAACATTCCGATAAGCATATATTGTTTTTTCATAAACACCCATCCTTTAGAAAAAGAGATATCTTTTTTTAGATATCCGATTTTAATGAACCTGTACCAATTCAACAATAAAATTGGTAATGGTAAGTGTCTCGTATTTTAAATCCGATGAAATTGTATTATTAATTTTTATTAAAAAATTAAATTCATAAGTTGTACCGGTAACCAAAACCAAATCCGTGAATAAAGTTAAATCACCGTTAACCAGATTCATTTCCTTGGTTTCCGGTTCCGAAAACGATACAGTGAAACCTTGATACATATCGGCGGCGGTCGCAATGATATCGTTAATTGATACCGTTAAAAAACCGTCGACCGAACCGCGGTTTTTGACAACCATTTTATATGTATATATTTGACCGGGGACAACGTCGGTAAACTTTATCCCCGACTCGGTAATTTCAATAAAACTTCCGTCGTCAAGTTCACCGTCATAATCTGAATCAATGCCATGATATAAAGAGCACGAAGTCCGAAGCGAGCCGGTACTGACGATAATCGGATCGGTTTTCTCCGTAACAATAAACCAGGCAAATACAATAACGACCGTAAGAGTTAAAGTTATGATGACCATGAAAATGCTATATATTAGTTTTCTTTTCACCTTCATCATCCCCAACTTCTTTTTTCTTTAATTCCTTGAATAACCGAGCGCCGACAATATAAAGCAAACCGGCCAAAACAACAATTATAATCAGATATTGCCTTGAAAAGATAATCCCCAAATAAGGGATATGAAAAACCGCAACGCCAATAATATCTTCATCCGGCCGGGGAGCATCAGGGGTATCGTTGGCGTCACCCTTGGTTATAACATAGCCTTCGTCGAAAGCCACAACCCGATGCAACAAAGGAATCCCGGCGGTTTTAACAGCAATAATATCACCGATTTCAATTTTTTTTATTTTTGTGTTTACATATACCAAACTATTCTTTTTAATAGCCGGCGTCATACTGTCGGTTATAACCGTATAATATTTAATGCCGAAAATCGGTAAAACGGCGGTTGCCGCCAATAACAAAAAGATTAAGAAAAACAGAATCCAAACCGTTTTTTTTATCATGGTGTCGGTAAACCGGTTGAAAAGTCAATATTACTGGTGCCCAGAGTCGCCCAATCAACAAAATCATTTTGTTTGGCTTCAAAAGTAAAGGTAATGGTAAATTCGGTACCGCCGAATACGTTTCCGACCTTAGCGCCGTCAAGAATAACTTCGGTTAATACCGAAATTGTCGTTACCGTTGTCGGAATCTTATACTTAATATCGGGGGCTTCGCCTTCTGAAACCGTATCGATACCCCGGTAATAGTAATAATCATCATTATCCAGCACCCACCCATCCGATATCGCAAGTACTACATATTCGGAACCGTCGCCGGCCAAATATGCAGAATTAATATCAATTTTAACCCGTAATTCGGTGGGAATTGTTGACGAGTTGGTAAGTTTATACTCCGAGGTAACGATATTTTCACCCGGTACCACAAGTTCTGTGGTAATCGCTCCCGACCAAGCAAAAGAAACCTGACCCAGTGTAAAATCCGTCGGACCGGTTTTAGCGGTATCGGTTAACCAGGCAACTATCAGATTAGTCATTAATCCGATAATCGCCAATAATAAAATCGACAGAACAATAATTAATTTTTTGTTTTTCATATTATTCACCTGCGGTATTAAAAATTATATTGAGTGCGGCAAGGGAAAGGATTCCTTCTTCATACCCTTTTGCTTCGGTTGTATAATCATAAACAATAACAAATTCCAATATTCGTAACTGATCGGCACTAAATGCTAAATCATCGGCAAGCTGTAAACCAAAATCATTATCCAAAATATTATTTAAACGGTAAAGATGAAGGGTCTGATTATGCTTTGCGATTGTCTCTTCCGAGTTAACCAAAACGGGATAATCAAAAGAATCGATGATAATTTTACCGTCTGCTAAATAAAAGACATCGCGCATATCATAGTCCGGGTCATTATCGCTAATAACGTTTTTCATCCAAATATCCGCAGTCACCGGATTATTACCCTTATTGATAATCGTCAAGCGAAAATACAAATAATCATTGGGAACCGTATTATAAAAAATCTGATAAATATCTTCTTGAGAAGCAACCACGGTATAATTATCGTCATTCTTTTTAATCTCAAGTTTTAATTCCGCTTCATATTTATTAACATTTATCAGAAAATCTTGAATATCCACCGTCGGAGTAAGCGAAAACCAAGCAAAAAGAACGCCGAAAAGCAGCAATAAAGCCGAAGCGAACATTAAAAATGATTGAACCAAACGTTTTTTCATGCCGCCCCTCCTTGTATAATATGAATTCCGACACATTTCATATATATTATACAAAAACATTCCCCTATTTACAATTCTTTTTTTATTCTAATAAAAATTTTATGGCTTTTTCGGTTAAATTGGGTAAATTGGTATCGTCATCGCTTATCATTATCTTGGCAATTATGCGCGGCAAAAGAATCACTGTCATTAAGCTTTATCGTAAATTCTTTCATTTTTCCGCTTGCTTTCGGTAATTGCGGTACCACCGCCGGAAGGCGCTTAATCCGTTATCTTCATCAAGCCAATAATCGGGCTTAATGCCGTAACCTTCACGCTGCAGTTTGTTGAAAAAGATTTTATAACCGAAACTTACGATGATTTTCGAGTTTTTCAATACGTAAGCCCGGGTATCGCCAAAAGTACCGCAACCGGAAGTTGCGGTTCCGATTCGAAGACTTTTCGGCACCGAAAACGAAAACAAAACGGCAGCCTCGCCGCTGGATGCTACTTTTTTATTGGTTAATACCAAAAGCTGTCCTTGATAGCTTGCTTGTTCCAAGTTATAAGGCTGAGCCCGATAAATATCATAATATCTTTCCTTTTGTTTTGCATCAAAAACCGGATTCTGTAAAACGGCACAGTCGCATTGCCAGTAACCATAATCGTTGAGTCCTTTGATAAAACTCTCGGGATAGCGAGAATTTCCTCCTTCGTTATTGCGCAAATCCCATATTACGGTCGCTTCGGCGCGAAGGGAAGCACCGATATCATAATAAGACAATGGATCTTCATTAAGGCGATAGGTCCGGTCCTTAAATACCGCCATATCCGATAACTTAATGATTTTTTTCTCTTTTTTATCGCGAAAACGATTTAACCGGGCACGATGCAGCTTAAGTTTTACATCGCCGATGGTCAATGTCTTTCTTTTCTGTTCGGTGATGATGCCAACCAAATATCTACATTTACCGTCGGGACCGGGTAAGGTCGGAAAAAGATAATCCGTAACCGCATCGGGAAAAAGAATTGTCCCGATCGGCATCCGGCTTACACCACGAATAACTCGATATCCTTCTTCCGTTTCTTCCAGTATTAATTCCGTAAAATAAGGGGATGGGTGGGAACAAAGGATATGATAACCTTTAGGGCTTATAATACGAAAATGGGCATCTACGATCACATTTTGGAGGTTAGAAATTAAATTAGAGGCTAAAAATCTCGTGCTAATTTTTTTTTTATTTCGTATTAAATCCAGCATTTTCTTTTCCATTTTAGAAAAATCACTTTTAGCTGAGAAATAATCATAGCCGCTATAACAAAGACTTAGTAATTTAAAGAAAAGAATGATATCTTCTTCGGCTTTTTTAAGAGTCAGACGACGGTTAATAAAAGCCCGCACTGCCGCTTTTTTAAAGCCTTCTTTTAATGTCATCGACCGAAGGGGAGCACATTCTTCTTCCGAATAATATTTTCTTTCGGCATGGACATAGCGGTTTATAAAATCTTTTTCTGTCATATCTTCTTCCTTTTCTGTGCAAAATCAATCTTTCTTTTGAATATCAAACTTTGATAAATAATTTACCAGATAAGCACTGACGGTAATCGATATAATTCCGATTATCCATCCCCAAAAATTACTGTTTTCGATTATTGCGGACCGGTATTCTCGGTACATACCATATATAATTGCAAACGGAGAAGCAACCAGTAAACCGAATATCGCATAATAGACCGTTTGCGGATATTTTCCGATTAATAATTTAATTAGTTTTGATATAAAAACAATGCCGAAAATAACGCCTAATATAAATGGCAGTATCAATAAAAAAGCATTAACGGAACCGGCAAAGTCAAGAGAAATTACCGCATTGATAAATGTCCCTAATAAATCTTTCCAAATAAAATCATAATAACCGAGAGCAAGTAAAATCAGCGAGCCGCTGACCCCGGGAATAACCATGGCTGCCGCCGCAATAACCGAAAGGAAAAAAACTAAAAGCGCTGTTTTAAAATCATAATCAACCGTACTGGGAGTCCCTTCTCTAATAAAACTAAAAACGATGATAACCAGAACACAAACGAAACACACGATAATATCAATCGCTTTAACTTTACTTTGATTTGCTTTAAATAAAATGTTAGGAATCGATCCGATTACCAAACCGACAAAAAAAAGTGTGGTCGGAATCGGAAAATTACTAAGCAGCAGCACAATCAGTTTAGTCGCAACTATTACGCCGATTACAACTCCCAAAAACAATGCCCATATATTTTTAATTACCTTAATCGGGTGATGTAAGAATTCGCTTAAAGCGGTGATAAGCCGTTCATAAACATTTAAAATAACCGCCATTGTCCCCCCGCTAAAACCGGGGATAACATTGGCGATACCAATCGGAATCCCTTTCAGTAAATCCAAAATCTTACCTTTCATATTAAACCCTCATTTTTCAATTGCCATCATTATAGCATAAAAAAAGAAAAAACTCTATATCGAAATAGAGTTTATCGGGTGAACACCGCCGCGCCAAAAGCAAGCAAACTGTTAAATCCGATTATCACAACATCAACAATCAATGCCGTACCGTATATTGTATATAATCCTAAAGCTAACGGAATCGGTGCATAATAAGGCATTAACAATTTTAATACTAGAGAAAGATAAAGTAAAATTGCCGTTAAAAAAAATATCAGTTTCGGATACTTTTTCCAAAAGGCCAAAAGAATAATTCCCGAAAACAAGGGAAGAAAATAAGCAGCTATCGCAAATAAACTTGCTTTATGGTCTTCGCCGCCAAAAGCAACCTTATATCCGCGATAACTGTTAACTTTTTCGCTGGTAAAACCCAAAGCATGATATTCGGTATAAAGTGCTTCAAAAAAAATGGTCACAGTTGAAACGACAATAAGCGTTAAAACTACATATTTAATAACATTCCATAAAATATCGCTGTTTTTTTTCATCATTGTTTATTCCCCGTATTTTTTTAGTAATTTTTCTAAATATTTGTTCTTATAAACCTTATCATCAATTATCAATAAGAAAACAATAATAATCGAACCTAATAAATTCATAATAAGATCAACAATGGTATTGGCAACGCCGGTAGTCCCTACTCTTTGAATATCATAATTAAATACGCGGTCAATCATAAACTCAATTATTTCCCAAAGCCCGCCACAAAATCCGGCAAAAAACAAACTATATGTTAATAACAAGGAAAATTTAAGATAACCGACATTATCCAATTTTGCGATGATAAAAATCCCAAACAAAGTAAGCAACGCTCCGGCCAAAAAATGATTGAAATCATCGTACCACGGAAAAATAAAATAAAACCCAAGAATTACGCCGAAAAATAATGATAATATCAGAAAAAAATAATATGAAATTATAATAACGGACGGAATCTTGATTTTAAAAATTTTCGAAACAACCACCGCCAACCAAGCCAAACCGAAAAACAGGAAAGTTGCAAGAAATTTATAATTAAATATATTCCTTTTAATAAAGTAAATAATTAACCAAACGGATATAACTGTTATAAACAGTAGGATTAAATTGGGATAATTAAAAATAACTTTCTTTTTCATATAGTTATTATCTTCAGAATTTGCATTAAAATACTAATTTTCAAGATTGCAAAAACTCAACAATATCTTTTATCAGATGTTGATTGTTCGCCGAAAGAAGCATCAAATGCGATACGTCTTCATAAATTAACAGTTTCCGGTTTTCATGTTGACATAGCCGGTATAAACTAAGGACCGATTCTTTCGGCACAAGTTGGTCTAATTTCCCCCATGCAATAAAACAAGGGTTTGTAATTAAATCAATTTCTTCATTAACTGTTTTTATTAAATATTTAAAATTTTGATAAACCTTCCGTAAATATCGTTTTAAATATTTATCGCGAGCTATTTTTAATGCTTTTACATCATCATCAAACATCATCTTCAATTTATTTTTATATATTGAAAAATGCTCCTTATGGCGTTTAAAAAATGCTTTTTCCATCGCATAAAAATTTTTTACCAAATACCGAATTTTTGAAAACGGTAAATAGAAATTAAAGTACTTATTCGCCGGAGCCAGAAGGACCAGTTTATTAATCGGAAACCGCTGCGCAAGATAAGCGGCTAGCGCTCCGCCCATCGAAAAACCGACAAGGTCTACTTCCTGGTATTTTTCGGTTAGTTCACGCAGTTTGTTTTCAACAAATTCAATTGTTTTTTCACCGTCAAAATCATGATAACTCTCATCTTCATTATGGCCGGGATAAATCGGTATTTCAATATGGCTGTAATAATTCTTAAGATACGGGAGCAAATCATTAAAATCAGTTTCATTCGATAAAAAACCATGCAGTAACATAATTGCTTTTTCCATAATATCACCTTACAACTCATTATATCATCTCGATAATAAAATAATTCCCGTATTCTAAATGTGAAATCCAAAAAATTTCTCATATGATTGGGTATTAATAAGCATAACAATTGAAAAACAAAAAGTCATGCTGATTCTTAATAATTCATTTTTATGATATTAATATCATCTCGTTTAAAGCGGCAGCGAATACTAATATATGAGGCTAATAAAAAACCAAATATATAATGATGGCAAGGATTAAAGCCGGTAACATATTAGCAACTTTGATTTTTTCTTGAATAAGAAAATTAAGACCGACAGCGGCAACCATTGCATAACCGACCAAACTAAAGGCGTTAACAAGATCATACGGCATAAAGTCACCGCAAATCATTCCCAAACCGGTTAATGCTCCCTGATATAATAAAACCGGTATCGCCGCAAAAATAACCCCGAAACCAAGCGTCGAAGCAAGAATCATTGCGGTAATACCATCGATTACCGATTTAAGATATATAATTGAAGGATCACCCAAAGCCGCTTTAATACTGCCGATTATCGCCATAGCGCCTATACAAAAAATTAAAGAAGCAGCGATAAAACCTTCAGAAAAAACGCCCTTATTTAACTTTCTTTCCAGATAATCACCAAATCGCTTTAAGTGATAATCTATTTTTATGATTTCACCGATAAAGGTACCTAAGACGAGGCTGATAATTAATAGCAAATCAAACCGCGTTATCATTTGGATTTCATTATTTTCAATATAAAGGGCGGCCTTAATGCTGCCGAGCATACCCAATAATAAAACAACAATTCCTACCGCTTTTAATACCGAATCACAAATATCCTTTTTAATATACCGCCGAAAAAAAAGGCCGATTAATCCACCGCCGACGATAGCCGTACCGTTTACTGCTGTTGCTATCATAACTTCCCTTTCATTATAATATGTTTTCCCGATAATTTTGAATTGCTTCCTTAATTGTAGCTTCAGCCCGTTCGCGGCCGAATATCTCAAATCCGGTTGTTTCTTTATGTTCTAGATTTTTATAAACTTTAAAAAAATGTTCAATCTCATCAGCCATATGCGGCGGCAGTTCTTTTAATTCATGATAATGACTCCATATCGGATCATTAAAAGGAATGGCGATTATCTTATCGTCAATTAAACTCTCATCAATCATCCGAACCAAACCAATCGGATAACACTCAACAAGACATAGCGGTTCTAAATCCTCACCGCATAAGACCAAAACATCAAGCGGATCGTTATCACTGCTTAACGTCAGGGGAATAAATCCATAGTTGGCCGGATAATGAGTTGAAGTGTGTAAAATCCGATCAAGAATAATCATACCGGTTTCCTTATCCAATTCATATTTTTTTTTACTGCCTTTTGATATTTCGATTACGGCAATAAACCGCTCAGCCGTAACTCGATTCGAATTAAGATGATGCCAAATATTCATTTTAACCACCTTCGCTATCTATCTATATTGTACAATATTATTTCTGGTTATTCCATAATTTTTTAAAAAGCATATTGTTTGGCGGGAAATATAATTATTTTGCATTCCAAGGAGTTTCCAAAACGTGAATTGCTCCGAAATTCCGATTTATCTGAATCAATGAAGACCGAGCCTACCGATAAAACTTTTCCTCCATTATTTAAAAGACGGCCGCTGGCGGCCGTCTTTTTGTTCTGTCTATTTTAATCCTTCAATTAATACCCTGATAGCAATCGCCAGTAAAATAAGTCCGCCGAGAACTTTAGCTTTATCTTTTAAAAACCATCCGCATAAACAGCCCAAATAAACCGATATAAAGGATAAAACAAAAGTGATAAGAACGATAATCAAGGACGCCCGGTAAATTTTAACCTTGCTTAAAGCAAAGGTGAGACCGACAAGAAGGGCATCAATGCTGGTGGCAAAACCTTGAAGCAGGATGGTTTTTGTTTCGATTTTTTGCGCATGGGGGGAGGTTTCTTTTTCAGTTAAAGCTTGATAAATCAGACGCCCGCCAAGAAAAGATAACAAAACAAATGAAAGATAATGAGCTATATCATGAATAAAACCGGTAAATATACAACCGAAATAATAACCGATAACTGGCATTACACCCTGAAACATGCTGAATGTAAGGGCTATAAATAAGGCTTTTTGCCATTTTATTTGCCGTTCGACCATCCCGTCGGTTACGGCAACGGCCGAAGCATCCATCGCCACGCCGATACCGATTAATATTATCAGTAATAAATTCACTTTTCCTCCTATTGAGAATAACCTGTCTTAATTAATATATATTAGAGCGAATATTTTTGTATACTTATATAATCAGAGGATTTGCCGTAATTTTTCTTGGTAAATCGAATATAAATAAGCCCTGATTTTTTTATTTGATATGGAACTTAAATATTGACAATAAACTTTAAGTTGATCGCGATATTCTTCTTTATCGATATCGCTTAATTTATAGTCGATGACCAGAAGTTCGGTTTCGGTTTCCAAAATCAAATCAATAACACCGTTAACGGTAATATTATCTTTGGTGTAAGTGAATTGATGCTCATGATAGGTTTCAACAATCGCTTTTTCCGTAAAAATTGGCAATCGGAAAAATTTTTCGATTTTTCTTTTAATCCAGGGACTTTCCTTAATCATTTCGATCTGTTTACGAAGATCGCCGGTAAAGTCAATAATCTCCAGATAACGGTGGATTTTGGTACCCAATTCCCTAACCGCAATCATTTCCCGATTTAAAAGTTCGGTGGCCGGACTGGAAGCAACGTCCTTCTCGATGCGGATTCGTTCCGTCTTGATTTGTCTCTTTTCGATTTTTTGCTGGGCCGGTACGGTAATTGACGGCAAATCGGGTTTTTGTCGATATGCCGCGGTAAT
>JALOBF010000041.1 GCA_023228385.1 Bacilli bacterium | reverse complement strand
TATCGAAATTATGAAAGAAGTTCAATCCGAACTAAATCGTAGTCGCGAAGATCGCAAGATTATTTCCGAACAGCAAGAGCGTGATATTGAATCCTATAAAGAACAATTGGAGCAAAACGAAAAGGATAAGGCAAGTTTACTTTCCGAAAGAGAAATACAGACCCGGAAAATTGAATATTTAGAAAAAGAAATTGAACACCGCGAAAAAACTTTAAATGAAATGAAGCAGCGTCTTGATCAATTGAGTGAAGACGATATTATTGATCCTGATTTCAAAAGAAGAATTCGAGTTGTTCGCGATATGGAAAAAGACATTTTAAACCGACTGGCTGAGGAAGAAAAATTCTTTCAAAGAAGCCTCGATGAATTTACAAAAAAAATAGATGACAAGAAAAAAATAATTGATGATATTCGCGCTAATCTAGATCGCTTAGACCGCAATTATCAAAATAATCCGGATAAAAGTTCTTCAGCTCGCGATCTGTATGAACGCACAAAAGGTAAAAGTTTAATTGAATTCCAACTTCAGCGTGAAAGTTTAAGTGATTTGGAAGAAGATTATAACCGAGCTGAGAAGAAGTATCAAGATTTCAACAATTCGAAAAAAAGCGAATTGAGTAAAGTGAAGGCTAAAGAAGCAGAGATTGTCGAATATTATCTTAATCGTTTACGTAAAGAAATTCAAGAAAGCGAGGGATTCCGTCCTTTCCGGAGCGCTTTACAAGAACGAGAAGATCTCCAGCAGCAGTTGGAAGACCTTAAAACCAAACCGGTAACGGATAATGAATATCCATTTCCTGATAGTCTAGACGACAGTGCCATAGGTTTTGAACTGAAGACAGAACGTAAAGATCAGATTGAATTATATATCGATAAATTGGAAGAGGCGATCAGGTCAGAAACTCTAACTTATAATCAATATCATCAAAAAATAACTGATTTAAAAATCGAATTGGAAAAGCGTATTGAATATGAAAAGCAATTACGCAGCAAGGAAGAAGATGTGTCTGCTTTTTATTCTCATAAGCTGTCTATAAATGAAAGTTTAAAACAATTACAAAGCATTAAAGAACAAATTGAAGAAAAGCAAAGCAAATTAATTCAGGTTAATGAAGATCCAATGCTTAGAACGGAATATCTCAGACAAAAAGCGGAAATTAGTGATTTAGAAGTTCATAAAAACGATATTGAAGTTAAAATCGATTATTACCAAAAAACAATCAGAGAGTTGGAGGGAAAAGCGATTATTGACACGTATATGAAACTGATAAATCAGATAAATCAAATTCGTGATGCTAATAAAGAAATTCGGGAGAATGCGGAACAAATTAAACAGTCAATCCAACAGAAAACAAGGCAACTTGAACAAATGAAAGAAAAACTGCGTACATTATGAAAATAATAATTGATTCGTCAATTTCCCGAGTGCTTCCTGAGTTTTCAGTTATTGCAATGGCGATGGATGTTGAAGTTGAGGATAGCTCAAAAATAAAGGATTTAATTCTTCAATATGAAAAACAGATTCCAGAGGAATATTCATTGAGTGATGTCTTGAATATTCCTCTTATTAAAGAGGCCCGCGATGGTTATAAAAGATTGGGTAAAGATCCTAGCCGGTATCGATTGGCCTGTGAATCTTTACTTAGACGATTAGTTAAAAAGAGAGGCCTATATCTTATTAACAATATTGTTGATGCCGGCAATATTCTTTCAATAGAGACGAAGCGGTCGGTAGCGGTTCTTGATTATAGTAAAATTGAAGGTGACGTTGTTATTAGATTAGGAACTGAGACGGATGAGTTTACCGGCATTGGTCGCGGCCAGCTAAATGTTGTTAATATTCCGGTATATGTTGATAAACTCGGTCCGTTTGGTTCAACAACTTCCGATACTTATCGTACCATGATTCAATCTAATACAAAACAAATATTACTTATGATAATTTGCTTTTCTCATAGTTATTTAGAAGAACATAAAAGATTTGCAATCTCGCTGTTTGAAAAATACGGCTATGCACAAAATATTATCGATATTAAAATTCAAATACAAAAATAAGGAATGATTTAGTATGAATGAGATTTCTAATTTTATTAAAACAATAATGCAGAACGACTTGGAAACAGGTAAAACTGACATAATCTTAACCCGATTCCCCCCGGAACCGAGCGCTTATCTTCATCTGGGGCATGCGCGGGCGATTGTTACCAATTTTGAATTGGCCCAACATTTTAATGGTAAAACCAATCTGCGATTCGACGATACCAATCCCACCAAAGAAGAAACCGAATTTGTTGAGGCCATTATTGAAGATATTAAATGGCTTGGTTATAAGCCGGACAATATTTGCTATGGTTCCGATTACTTTGAAGCGACTTATCAATATGCGATTAAACTTATTAAAAAGGGGTTAGCCTATGTTGATGATTTATCCGCTCAAGAAATTAGCGATTATCGCGGTACATTAAATAAACCGGGCAAAGATTCCCCTTATCGAAATCGTAACATTGAAGAAAATTTAGAATTATTTAAAAATATGCGTCAAGGAAAATATCAGGAAGGGGAGCGTGTTTTAAGGGCAAAAATCGATATGAGTCATCCTAATATCAATATGCGCGATCCGGTGTTATATCGGATAATAAAGGCTCATCATCATCGTCAAGGTGATAAATGGGTAATTTATCCGATGTATGATTTTGCTCATCCATTGCAAGATGCTATCGAAGGAATAACTCATTCATTGTGTAGTATCGAATTTGAAAATCATCGAATATTGTATGATTGGGTTATTGATAACTGCGAAACTGAGCATCAACCGCAGCAAATTGAATTTGGACGTCTAAATATTACTAACACATCTTCAATTATGAGTAAAAGATATTTAAAACGCCTGGTTGATAAAGGAATTGTAGAAGGATATGATGATCCGAGATTGCCGACACTTGTTGCTTTAAAAAGACGCGGTTATACTCCGGAAGCAATTAAAAATTTTATTTTAGCAACCGGTCTTTCACGCATTAACTCCACAGTTTCCAGCGAAATGCTTGAACATTTTTTGCGTGAAGATTTAAAATTAAAAGCCAAACGAATTATGGCCGTATTAAACCCCTTAAAAGTGGTATTAACTAATTATCCGGAAGGTAAAATTGAATATTTAACGGTTCCGAATAATGTTGAAGCAGAAGAATCGGGTTCAAGGCAACTGCCGTTCTCTAAATATCTTTATATTGATCGTAACGATTTTTGCCTTAAAAAACCTAACAAGTATTATAAACGGTTAGCCCTTGATATTGAAGTCCGCCTTTTTCATGCTTATTTTATAAAAGCAGAAAAAGCGATTTTTGATGAAGATGACAACATTACAGAAATTCATTGTACTTATGACCCAGAAACAAAAAGCGGTACCGGATTTGATGGACGAAAGCCCAATGGTATCATTCATTTTGTTGAAGCAACCATGGCACAACCCGCTGTTTTTAATTTATTTGAACCGCTTATTATTGATGACGCCAATGATAAGAGGAACTTTTTAGAACGAATTAATCCTAATTCATGGATAACAAAAAAAGGTTTTGTTGAAAATTCGGGAATTGAATTTAAAGAATTTGATCGTTTTCAATTTATAAGAGACGGTTATTATGTTACCGATAAAACTTCAACCCCTGATGTACCGGTTTTTAATCAGATTGTACCGTTAAAATCAAAATATAAATAGAACGGAGATAAATATGTTAAGCAACTTGAATGAACAACAAAAGGCGGCGGTAATGGCGACGGAAGGACCGGTTATGGTTTTTGCCGGAGCCGGCACAGGAAAAACTAGAACTCTTACTTATCGGGTTGCTTATATGGTCGATGTCGCTGATATAAAACCGCATAATATTTTAGCGATTACTTTTACAAATAAAGCAACTAATGAAATGAAAGGGCGCTTGTTAAAATTAATTGGGATAAATTACTATGCGGTTACCATTAGTACATTTCATTCTTTTTGTGCGCATATTTTGCGACGGGAAATACCGATATTAGGCTACTCGCGTTATTTTACAATAATTGATGAAGAAGAACAATTAAAAATTATTAACCAGATAGTTAAAGAAAACAATTTAAATAAGAATGATTATTCAAGTAAAAAAATACAGAAAATAATTAATTTTTGTAAGTGCTTTGATATTCCTTCTGCAGACCCGATTATTGTAAAGACCATGGAACTATATGAAGCAAAAACTCATGAATTAAATTTATTAGATTTTGAGGATTTATTATTAAAGGTTGATTTCTTGTTTGCTAATTATCCCGATATATTAGAAAAATATACACAGCAATATCAATATGTACTGGTCGATGAATTTCAGGATACTAATTTAATCCAATATCGAATTATGAAAATGCTAACCCAAAAAAGCCGTAACTTTTTTGTTGTCGGCGATGATGATCAATCAATTTATAGTTTTCGGGGAGCGAATTATCACAATATCCAACTTTTTAAAAAAGATTTTCCTGAACATAAGATTTATTTTTTAACACAAAATTACCGCTCAACCCCGATTATTTTAAATGGTTGTAATCGTTTGATTGCTAATAATATAAATCGGGAAAAGAAAAATCTATTTTCGGAGATTAACGGCAGCGGCGACGATGTTAAGATTTATCAGGCTTATAATGAAAAATTAGAAGCCAATTATGTTATCGATAATATTTTATCTTATAGATTAAAGGGAGATCCATTTAGCTCATTTGCTGTTTTGGCTCGTAATAGCAGTCTTTTACGTAATATCGAATTAAATCTAATGCAAATGAGCGTTCCATATCGAGTATATGGCGGCATATCGTATTTCCGACGAAAAGAAATTAAAGATATTATTGCATATTTTAAACTAATTTTAAATCATGAAGATATCTATAGTTTTAGTCGTATTGTTAATGTTCCCAGTCGTTCAATTGGCGAGGTTACAATTAATAAAATCTTAGAAATAAAAGAAAAACATCAAATAGACTTGTTTTCTGCCATTGACTCTTGTAAAAGCATTATACCGTCATATCGATATCAGAAACTTGTTGAATTTAAAAATATTATATTAGAAATTGCTGATTCAATGAAGACAGAAAATTTAATTGATTTATATGAATTACTGCTTGTCAAAACCGGTTATCGTAAATATTTAGAGATTGATATTGCGGAAGAAGACCGGCTTGAAAATATTGAAGAGTTTAAGAGCGTACTGTATCAATATGATGAAGAATTCAATAATCTTTCGCAACGGGAAAAATTGGAATTGGCGTTTGATGAAGCGATGTTAGCTGAAGATAAAACTTTAAAATCAGGAAATAAAGACGATGCTGTTATTTTGTCGACCATTCATTCGGCTAAAGGCTTGGAATTCAAATATGTATTTGTTATCGGTTTGGAAGAAAATGTTTTTCCGATTACTTATCGGCAATTAAGTGATGAAGAAATGGAAGAAGAAAGAAGAATTGCATATGTTGCTTTTACTAGGGCTCAAAAACGATTATATTTAATAAATGCTCAAAACCGTTTGCTTTATGGACAAAGATTTATTAATAAACCGTCACGGTTTATGCTTGAGTTTCAAGGTATTGATTTTGATAAATATCAAAATAATAATATAACTTTAACTGAAAATGCCATGATTCACGAAGACGCACTTCCTTCTAAAACTACGAATGAATATCACACCGGCGATAAAGTTTATCATAAGATTTTTGGACCCGGTATCATTATAGCCGTCCAAAAGGATACAGCCCAAATCTTTTTTGATAATTCAAAATCATTAAAGAAAATCATTATGGACCATCCGGCACTCGGCAAAAAATAGAACAAATGCTTTTTCGTTTTAATTGTTGTATAATGTATTAAAATAAAGGCATTAAGGAAATAAGATATTATGTTTGGTTACAGAGAGCCAATGGGTGGTGCCAATGGATCTGAATAAATATTGAATGTTTTGGACGGTCAGTTCCGACTGCAGATTGGCTAACGCAATTAATAAAAAAATCGGTTTCAATATTTTGCCATTAGTCGGGGCGTTGACAACTAATCAATATGCCTTTATAATATAAATATGAGAAAAAAGGTAAAAAGAAACAAATGGATTAAATTCCGGCACCGAATTATTTTTGCTATCCTACGACCCATTTTTTGGTTTTTTTTGCGAATCCGCTATGGTTTTCGATATCAAAAATATCGATTACCGAAAGGGCCGGCAATTATTCTCTTTAATCATTCCACCAATTTAGACCCTTTTATGGTATGTATGTCAATTCCCGGCCCCGTTTATTTTATTGCTACCGATGATATTTTTTCTGTTCGCTTGTTATCGCCGCTTATTCGTTATTTAGTGGCACCAATTTCTAAAAGTAAAGCCATAAACGATATTCAAACGATTATGGAAAGTTTAAGAATTGTAAAAGAAGGCGGCAGAATTGCTCTGTCGCCTGAAGGTAATCGTACTTTCACCGGTGAATTATGTTATGTAAACAAAGCAATAGTTAAGTTTGTAAGACTATTAAAGATTCCTTTAGTTATACACAACATTATCGGTGGTTTTGGTGTACATCCTCGTTTTTCGCCTCATTTACGTAAAGGGCGAATGGATGGTTTTGTACGAAAAATAATAATGCCTGATGAGTATTTAGATTTATCCGATAATGAATTATATGAGTTAATAATTGAAAATTTAAGCGTTGATGAATTGGTAACTGGAAGAAAATATAAAAGTAAAAAACGTGCAGAAAAAATGGAAAGTCTTTTTTACGTATGCCCGGTTTGTAAAATGATATCTACCCTATATTCAAAGGAAAATCATTGCTATTGCCGTCATTGCGGGTTAACAGTCGAATACACAGAGGAAATGACTTTAAAATCTACTAACCCAAATTTTACTTTTAAAACAATCCGTGAGTGGTACCTTTTTCAAAGAGAATTTATACTTGCGATTGATGTTGAGTCTGTTGGCACGATGTTTTCCGATGTAAATGTAATATTAAAAAAAGTAATCAAAAATAAGATTAAAAAGAAATGTCTGTCAGGGCGGCTTTTAATTAATCAATCAGTTTTAACTGTGGAAAATCAAAATGTTCGAAAAGAGTATCCTTTAAAGTTGATTGATTCAATCGCTATATTAGGGCAAAATAAAATAAATTTTTATATAAACAATGAAATATATCAGCTAAAGAGTAATAAAAGTTTTAATGGATTAAAATATATGCATTTTTATCATATCGTAAGAATGCGAAGACAAGGAGTAAAAGATGAGTTTTTGGGAATTTGATATAAGTTTTTATCAGAGTTTCCAGTTGTTTGGCATTATGATTATTGTTTTTTTATTGGCTAATGTTATACGAAGAAAAGTTGGCTTTATCAGAAGGTCGCTGTTACCAACGGCAGTAATTGGCGGCATATTGATGTTAATATTAAAGATTTTACCAATTTTTGACGGGGTATTGGATGCCAAGGAAAATAATAAATTTCTCGAAGCAATAACTTATCACACACTGGCTCTTGGTTTTATTGCTATTGCTTTAAAAACTCTTGACAAACAAAAAAACAGGCACCGGCAAAGTGAAATAATGGATGCCGGTTTAGTAACGGTAAATATGTATATCATTCAAGGTTTAATCGGGATTGCAATAACAATTATCCTTTCTCTTCTGGTAATGAAAGATTTACTACCCGCTTCCGGTTTGCTTTTACCGATGGGTTTTGGTCAGGGCACGGGACAAGCTCTTAATTTTGGGACTGTATTTGAAACCAGCTTTGGTTTTACCGGCGGTGCCCATTTCGGATTATCTATTGCGGCAATTGGCTTTTTAGTAGCCTGTTTGGTTGGGGTTTTACATATTAATATTATGAAAAGACAAGGTAAAATAACGATAGGAAAGGAAGAACCCGTATTTATTTTTAACGAACAGATAAGTTCGCCAAACGAAATTCCCTTGACGGAATCGGTTGATAAGTTTACTATTCAAATAGCTTTAATCTTATTAGTATATTTTATAACCTTTTCATTTATGAATGGTCTTCATAAATTGATGGGAACAAATATCATAACGGAATTAGTCTGGGGATTTAATTTTATTTTAGGTTCGATATTTGCCATTTTAATAAAGGAAATTTTCAAACTATTCAAAAAGTTCAATTTAATGACCCGCGAATATCCAAATAACTATTTATTAAACCGAATTAGTGGTTCTTTGTTTGATTTTATGATTATTTCGGGAATTGCTGCCATTGAAATAAGTGTTGTAAAGACCTTGATATTACCGTTGATACTAATTTGTGTCGTCGGAACCGTTGTAACATATTTTTATGTTTTGAAATCTACCCGTTATCTTTTTCCGGCTTATCAAGAAGAAGCGTTTCTATCGCTTTTCGGAATGTTAACCGGTACGGCCAGTACCGGCATGATTTTACTGCGCGAAGTAGATTGTAAATTTGAAACGCCGGCGGCCGATAATCTGATATACCAAACTTTTTATGCGATTGCTTTTGGCTTTCCTATCATGTTGTTGCTCGGCTATGCGCCCCAAGGGGTCAAAGAAGCAATAATAACTTTAATAATTCTTGTGATTATGATGTTAATTTTCAATATTGCTTTATTCCGTAAAAAAATATTTAGAAGAAGGGCTAAACTAGAATAAGACTGGATATATATATAATAATAAAAAGTATATAGAACGACTTCAAACGTTGTATATACTTTTTATTATTGTCATAAAACTCTTTTTTTAGCATTAAATTTTCTTGCGGCTTATGGTATAATATACATAAAGCACATCCTGTGATTGTTAACTCATTTCACTTTGTTATAAATAACCGGGAAAGGATGTATTTAGTCATAGAGTTGAAATGGAAACATTAGATTTAAGCGAAGGCAAACAAGCAGTTGAGTCGAAAGAGTAATCTAAAGTCAACTCAAGATGATGGAGTTTGGCCGGGTTGCTGTTGAAAACAGAAAGTGTAGAGACGAACCAAAACGAGAAGTATTTAGTTTTCTTGGATTTACATTTTACTGCTGTTATAATTACGCCACCATAGTTTTTATTGTTAAGGTCAAAGCTACCGGGCGGTGTCTTTGAAGTAAACTTTAGAGAGCGGATAAACAAGAAATTTCTGTATTGATGATATCATCAAGAATTTAAAATTGAAGTTAATAGGAGATTACCATACTATAGGGTTACCTATAACTCTAACGGAATCAATAAATACTGTTATCATAGTTTGAAAGAATTATGTGAATGGTTAAACAAAAGAAGTGAACGAAGAAGTTTTAGGCAGGATAATCCCATAAAAAAGCAAATGAAGAAGGGAATATTCCCCAATTCGGATGATATGTCAATCGCTTAGACTATGCCTATTCTTGATTATAAAATAAAGCCGCGCATGTTGTTAAGGCATGCCCGGTTTGCAGCGGGGGATACCCTGTATGAGTTATCTTTAGCTTAAGCAAGTAGGGTTACTGTTATTAAAATAGTATTATGTAAGGAAAGGTTTATGAATCCACAAAAGAGAATTTATGAATTAGTTGAATTATTAAATCGTTATAGTTATGAATATTATGTTAATGATAATCCAAGTGTTAGTGATGCTGAATATGATCGCCGGTTACGAGAACTCGAAAAGTTGGAAGCGGAATATCCAGAATTAATACTGAAGAATTCACCAACACGACGCGTTGGTGCTCTTGGTTTGTCAAAACTTCAGAAAGTATCTTTTGATCAACCGATGTTATCGTTGGGGAATGCCTTTTCTTATTCTGAATTAAGGGATTTCGACCACCGTATCAAAAAAGAAGGCTTTAGTCCGGCTTATGTTTGTGAATTGAAAATAGACGGCATCGCCAGCAGCGCAAAATATGAAAATGGTATTTTCATTCTTGGGGCTACCCGTGGTGATGGTTATGTCGGTGAAAACATCACCGATAATTTGCGGACGATAGAAGATTTACCGAAGTATCTAAAAAAGAATATTGATGTTGAAGTCCGTGGCGAAGTTTATATGACTAAAGATGTTTTTCATATAATCAATGAAGAGCGGGCAAAACGCGGAGAGGAAATCTTTCGTAATCCCCGTAATGCAGCCGGCGGTTCGCTTCGTCAGCTTGACAGTGAAATAACCCGGCAACGACGCTTGCGGATTTTCAATTATATTATTGTTAATCCGGAAAATTACGGTCTTTCTGGGCAAGGCGAAGTTCTAAAATATTTAGAGGAATTAGGCTTTACGGTCAATCCCTATTATCGAATTTGTCCCGATATTGATGCCGTTATTGGATTTATCGCAGAATGGGAAGAGCGTCGTCATGAACTAGACTACGATACTGATGGTGTTGTCATTAAGGTTGATGATTTTTTCATTCAGGAAAAAATCGGCTATACAATCAAAAGCCCAAAGTGGGCTATCGCGTATAAATATCCGGCAATAGAAACGGAAACTAAGCTTATTGATATTATTTTTACCGTCGGACGGACCGGCAGTATTAATCCTAATGCCGTTTTGGCGCCGGTAATGATTGCCGGAACATTAGTTCAGCGCGCAACCTTAAACAACGAAGATTTTATTAAAGAGCGCGATATCAGAATCGGCGATTATGTTGTTGTAAGAAAAGCGGGTGAGATTATTCCCGAAGTAGTACGGGTTAATTTTAAGCGCCGCCCTCAAGATACGGTTCCTTTTCAAATGCCTGATTCTTGTCCAGCTTGTGGTC